>JAYTZB010001589.1:0-4740 GCA_043742085.1 Polyangiaceae bacterium | reverse complement strand
CTGGCGCATATCGACATCATCTCGGCCATCGAGCAGGAGTTCGACATCCAGCTCGATTTCTCCGAGATCGTCGGGCTGGACGACGTGGGTGACATGATCGCCCTCATCGGGCGCAAGCTGGCGGTCGCCGCGTGAGCTCGTATTCGTGGAATCAGCTCCACGTCGGTCTTGCGGCCGCCTTCGACGTCACCGTCGAGGAGGCCATGATGGAACGCTTTCTCGCCACCACCGGCGACGCCAATCCGCTCCATCTCGACGCGGACTACGCCACCGAGCGCGGCTTCCGCAGCCGCGTGGTCTACGGCATGCTCACCGCTTCGTTCTATTCGACGCTCGCGGGCGTTCATCTGCCTGGAGAGCGCTGTCTGCTGCACGGCGTGAAGGCCGACTTCAACGCTCCCGTGTTCGTCGGTGATCGACTGCGCGTGCGCGGGACCATCGCGCACCTCAGCGAGGCGTACCGCCAGATCGAGATCGCCTGCGACATCACGAACCAGCGCGCGGAAGTGGTGTCGAAGGCGAGGCTGCGCTGCGGCCTCGCTCACCAGTGACGGATCGAAACGCGAAGGAGGGGAGCGTCATGGATTTCGGACAGCTGCTGCAATCGCCGGCCGCCGGCAGTCTTCTCGCGAAGCGCGCTGCGCTCGACTGGAACGGCCTCGCCGCCGCGGGCGCGAGGCTGCTTCCAGAGCCGCAGATCTGGTCGCTGTTCCAGAACGCCGTGGCGGATCTCTCCGTCTCGCTCTGCCTGCATCACGTCTCGAGCAGGAGCCGCGACGAGCTCACCATCTCGGCGCCGGAGCTCGACGCGTTCGTGTCGCGAGCCTCACGGATCGAGCACGGTGGCGGTCGTCCCTGGCTCACCATCTCGTTCGACGACGGCTACGAGGACGCATGGCACTACATCATGACGCGTGCGCCACGCTTTCCATCGGTGGAGTGGCTCCTGTTCGTGTGTCCCGCGAAGGCCGAGAAGCAGAGCGGCTTCCGGTGGGATCTCGAGGTCGACGACGATTCGACGCCGCGCGATGTGGCGCTGGAGAACCTGCGCGCCGACCTGCGTTCGGTCGTCCGGTTGAGTGACGCGCACATTGCCACCGTCGAGCAGTGTCGGCTCCTCCAGCGCTACGACAACGTGCATCTCGGCAATCACACCAATTGCCACTTTCGCGCTACTTCGTTGTCGCAAAATCAAGCCGCCTCCGAGCTCAACCAATCACGCGCCGACTTCCAGCGAATCTTCGGAGAGGAGCGACACTTCGCATTTCCGTTCGGCGGCTACGGCGTCGATTTCGACGAGTCCCACGTCGAGGTTCTCCGGCGCGGTGGCGACGGGCTCATCTGGACCACCTCCGGCCGGCCTCATCATCCGAGCCATCGCATCCCGGGAGCCGTGCTGCCGCGCTTCGCCGTCGACGGACGCTGGAGCGCATCGCAGATTGCGTTCTGGATCGCCGTGCGTTCTCTGCACGCGCGCACGCGCGGGCTCGCTCCCCTCTGTCCAGCGCCGGGAACGTCGGTGGGAGCGGCGCTGGACGACGAGGACGCGCTTTACCCGAGGAAGGGCGAGAGCAATGCCATCTGCGGCTGATCCTTGCCGCCGACCGGATCGAGCGTGAAGAGGTAGCTGCCCCACATCGGGCCGCCTGCCCACCAGGTCCAACCGTCGATCACGTCGGTGTTGGCCATCATGTACGTGAGCATGTCGGTGACCGCGGCGTTGCACGTCGCGTTGTTGCCGCCCGCGAACTCGCCGAGCATGCCGCGCATCTTGTTGTCGCGCAGCCACTTCACCCAGCCGGTGAGGCGCTCCTTTCCGATGGTCGTGCTCACGCAGTTGCCGCCGCCGCCGCTCGAGTCGGCGTCGAGGTACTGGTGAACCTCGACGAGGAAGTTCTTGCCCGGATCGACGATGCCCAGCATCGCGACAGCGTTGGAGGAGCCGAAGCCGTCGTTGCTGGCCCACGAGTGCGCGCCCGTCCAGCTCGCGCCGGGCACGACGATGACGTTCTTCGCCCCGGTCGCGCGGATGGCGGCGATCGCGGCATTCGCAGCGCCCACCCACTGCGTCGTCGAGATGTCGTGAGGCTCGTTCACGAGGTTGAACATGACGTTGGCGTTGCTGCCGTACTTCTTCGCCATGCGAGTCCAGAAGTCCGCGAACACCGCATTCGGCACCTGCGCCGAGCCGACCGTGTTGCCGTAGTAGCGGGCGAAGTTGTGCGGCTGCACGATCACCTTCGCGCCCTTGCCGGTGGCGTAGGCGACGATGGCCGCGAGCCCGCTCTCGTAGGCCGCGTCGAAGGCGCCGTTCGCTGCCGGCTGCATGCGCTCCCACTTGAAGCCCATGCGGAACGTGTTCATGCCCTTCGACATGTAGTAGTCGACCTCCGACGTGGTCGGGAACGCGTAGTCCCTGCCGAGGACACCGGGAATGGCGCTGCCGAACTCGCCGCCGGCGAGATTGATCCCGCGGTACGGCATGGGCGTGGCAGGCGCGGGCATCGACGGAGCTGCGGGCTGCGTGCCGCTCGCGCCGGAGGGATCACCGGTGGTCGGTGCAGGATCCGCGGCGGTGGGTGACGCATCGCCGCCCGTCGCGGCATTGCCGCTCGGCAGCTGTGCGCCTTGCGTCGTCTCGGTGGGCACGGTGTCGGACGTCGCGGGGTCTGTCGGTGCCGATCCGCAAGCAGCGATCGTGAGCAGCGACAGCAGCGCGAACGCGCGCTTCGCGCGCGAGATGATCTCGTTCTTCATGGTTTCGTCGAACCTTTCCAGGCTGGCGTTGACGTGATGGGGCGTACGGAGGGCAGACTTCGCCCTCGCCGCGCGGTGAAGCTGCGCAGCGGATACGAGCGCCGACCGATACCGAAGTAGGTCAGGCGCTATTGGGATGACGGACTGCGAAGTCCTCGACGCGGCGCATAGTCCGTGTTCGAAGGCCGCATATCAAGCGGAGCAATGAAATAGGGGCGAGGGTGGACGCAGTGTCGGCACACGCAGGCCCCGCTATTTCCCGTGCGTTTACGGTTTCGGCTTCTGCTCGAGGCCGTATTCGCCATTCAAGCCGAACCAGAAGCCGGTGAGCGCGAAGCCCATCCCGAGGCGCGCGACGAAGTTCTTCACGGGCTTGTAGCGAAGCCCGAGCTGCGGAATCGAAATCCACGGGAAGACGACGGGCTTCGAGCCGCCGCTGAACCAGCTCGGCTCGGTGTAGTTGCCGACCTTCAACGTGTCGGCGTTCTTGTGCTCGACCGCGTTGCAGCCAGGCTGCGTGCCGCCGGTCTGGCACTTCGCGTACTTGTGGCCGTTCGACCCGGAGAGCGTGCCGTTGGCGTCGTCCTGGTAGACCCAGTTGTTGGAGAGGTCACCGAAGATCGCGCCGAGCCCGAAGCCCGCGCCGTACTCGAAGTCGAAGTTCTTCGAGATCTTCGCCGACCACAGGAGATCGACGGTGGCGTAGATCGCCTTCATGCTGCTGTTGACGAAGGAGTAGTTGCCGGGGATGTCCTTCTCCCCCTTCTGCTTGAAGAGGATGTCGCTCGTCCCGTACTCCGTGAAGCCGAGCGCGGGGATCAGCGAGAAGCCGTCCTTGCGCATGTCGAGCTCGACGGCGATCGTGTTCGAGTAGACAGTCGCGCCCTCGTCGACGAAGAGGTTGAGCATGAACTTCGGGATGATGTTGCCGCGGTAGCGCGCGCCGACGAACAGGTAACGCTTGCCGTCGATCTCGGCGACGTCCTTGACGTTCCACTCCTCGGCGGGCGGCTCGGCAGCGCCGACGGGCGGGCCGACCTTCGCGGCCTCCTCGGCCTTCTTGGCGTCGTCGTCGGCCTTGGCGGCGTCGGCCTTCTTGGCGTCGTCGGCCTTGGCGTCGTCGACCTTCTTCTTGTCGGCGTCGTCGGCGGCCTTCTTCGCATCCGGCTTGGCGGCGGGTTTCGCGGCAGGTTTTGCGGCTGTTCCTTGCGCGAGCGCGGCCGGGGCCGAGAGCGCAAGAGCGGCAGCAAGGAGCATGGACGTCGTGGTGACGCACGCGCGAAGTGTCATCGAAGCGCCTTCCGTGGAAGTTAAACGCGGCGCGGCTTTGGCCGGCTCGCCGAGAACGATGCTACACTCAGAGTACGCATTTTTGACAAATCCTGGATGATTGTCGCGTGATCACGTGATTCTTTACAGCCGTACCCTCGAGCAGACGATCGACCGGCACGACCGCGCGACCTTCATCAAGGAGCTGGTCGTCACGAGCGGAAAGATCCCGCTCGCCATGGTGCGCAAGCGGCTCGCCAGCAACGAGGGCGGAACGAAGGCGCCAGTCCTGCTCGTCCACGGCTTCGGCCAGAACCGCTATGCGTGGCATCTACCGGCCCGCAGCGTGGCGAACCATCTCGCCCGCGCGGGGTACGACGTGTTCAACCTCGATCTCCGCGGTCACGGCCGGTCGCGGCACTTCGGCGCGCGCGCCGTTCGTCACGTCGACGACTACATCATCGAGGACCTGCCCACCGCCGTCGAGGAGGTCCGCCTTCACACGGGCGACCGGCCGGTCTTCCTGGTCGGTCACTCGCTGGGCGGCCTCGTGAGCTACGGGGCGGCGCCCCTGCTCGCCGGCGCCGTCGGTGGGGTCATCTCGATCGGCAGCCCGTACCACTTCACGCGCGGCTCGCTCTCGCTGCAGGCCATCGCGCTCTGCTTCGAAGGCATGCGTCGCGCCGGCGTCCCGCACTTCGGGCTCCCGCTCCC
>JAYTZB010001588.1:0-2761 GCA_043742085.1 Polyangiaceae bacterium | reverse complement strand
AGCCCGGCGCGCGTCAGCTCGGGTACGACGTGCGCGGTGTCCCAGGCGAGCCCGTCGTCGTGCGAGAGCGCGAGCACGGCATCGATGAACGATACGGTGACGATGATCCCTTCGCTCGCGGGCTCGCTTGCAGGCTGGGCCGAAGCGAGCGATCGGCGCGATCGGTGCGGTCGGCGCGATCGGCGCAGCGGCAGGAGGCGAGCCGCAGCCGAGGGCGCACGAGAGCATGCACGCCAGCATGACGAGCGACCGCGTCGTGCGTCGGAAAGCGCGTCGGCGGTCTGGAGGCACGGCTGGCGGCAAGCGTGATTCCCGCTTTATCGTAGCCTCGAGAGCAGCCTCGCGCCTGCGTGCTAGGCTTTCCGTAACGGCGGTCCGAAACTTCGAAACCGTTCGTCGGTCTCGACCGTACGTTTTCTCCAGAGCGCCTCATGTCTCGACCCCGATTCGCCCTTCGCCACACGCTGATCGCGGCGGCCGCTGCCGTGGGCGTTGCGAGCGCGATGCTCGGCTGCAGCGGCAGTGGCGGCGATAGTGGGACGGGTGGCACCTCGGGCGCGGTCACCACGACCAGCACCGCGTGCACTGCGGATAACCGAAAGGACATCTACACCGCGGGGCTCGCGAAGCAGACGGCCACCGGAGCGTTCTCGATCAAGGTGATGGACGCGATGCCCGCGCCGCCGCAGAAGCAATCGAACACGCTGGTTCTCCAGGTGGTCGATGCCGCGGGCATGCCTGTCGACGGCGCCACGGTGTCGGTCACCCCCTTCATGCCCGACCACGGTCATGGAAGCTCGGTGAAGCCCACCGTCACGGCGAAGGGCGGCGGCCTCTACGACGTCGCGAACGTGTACCTGCCGATGCCCGGCCTGTGGCGCCTCACCGTGACGGTGCAGATGCCCAGCGTCGCCGCGCAGGACGCTGCGTTCCAGTTCTGCATCGACGGCTAAGACGGCTGCCTCGAACGCCGAGCGCAGGGCGCTCAGTCCACGCACCGGAGCTCACTCGACGCAGCGGAAGCCGCCGGTGCTCGTCCACTCGCGGTTCGATCCGCCGAGCTCGTAGGTCGGGACGCGATCGAGGACGCCGGGATCGAGATCCTGCGTCGAGACGAGATCGTCGAGCAGATCGAAATCTACGGGGCGCATGCGCACGCGCATCGTCACGCGATCCGGTGCCGGCAGCGGCAGCGCGAAGGTCCTCGTGACGGAGTGGAAGAACGCAGGATCCTGCGGGTCGGCGGTCACGGCGGCCGACAGCAGCTCGGACTCGACGCGCGCGGCCTGCCAGAAGAGATGCGTCTCCTTGTCTGCCGCATCGAAGATCTTGTCGCGCAGCACCCACAGGTTCGGATCGTTGATGCTCGTGACCGCCTGCTTGTCGGCGACGACACCGCTGGCGAACACCTGCGCACCGCCGCGATAGGCGATGAGCTCGAGCCACGCGCGCCGGTCCTGCGCCGCGCCGCTCGGGAACTTGTGGCCCGCGAACGCATCGTCGAGGGTGACCTCGGCGACCACGCCGGTGGCGGCCTGCTTCACGCACAGCTTCGTGAGCAGCGTGGCATCGAGGAGCTTCTGGATGCCGGCGCGCTGGGCATCGGCGCCCGTGAACGGCGTGAGCGCGATGTCGACCGCGGGCATCGAGTGATCGTGAACGCGCCGCACCGGCGCGCCGGAGACGATCGCGGCCTGACCGTCGCGTCCGTCCATGTGGCACTTGCCGCACGCGAGCTGTCCGGGCTTCGCATAGAGCGATGCGTTCCACTCGTCGAAGGTGCGCTCGACGTGTGCGCCCGGCAGCGTGACCACGTCGTGACACGCGCCGCACATCGTCGCCGAGTCGTGGGACTCGCGATCGTGGAGACTCGAGTACGCCGCACGATGGGGTGCCTTGACCGGATCCGTGATGCCGCCGCGCATGACGCCGTCGCTCGCGAGGCGAAGCGGATTGTTGTGCGTCCCCTCGACGGCGTCGGTGGCGTGGCAGAAGAAGCAGGTCACGCCCTTCATCGCCGTCGGCAGCTCGGCGAGGTTGAGGCCGTCCTTGGTCTTGCCGAGCCGAACCGCGAGCGGCGCATGACAGCCGACGCACAGCGTCCCGGCCTGGCCGTTGGTCTCGCGCTGCATGCGCTTGTTCATCGCGAGGAAGACGGGGTCTTCGCTGGCATACGCATGCATGCTGCCGGCCCATTCGCGGAACTGATCGGCGTGACACGGCAGGCAGTTGTTGGGGTCCATGAGCGCCTCGCCCGTCAGCGTCGGCGCGTCATCGGCCTTCGAGGACGTGCACGACGCGATCGCGGACAGCGCGGCGAGACCCGCTACCATCCCCACGACGAGCGGCGCGATGGTCGGGGAGGCGAGGGCGGTCCGCGAGGCCATGAGACCCCTCCTTTGTGGCACGCCCGCAGCGTCCGGCCAAGCCTGTCGATTGTTTCGTAAGAGCGCGGCCGGGGGTGCTGCTCGCGAGCGTCGGCGTGGACTTCTGAGGCGAGGCATATACGCTCTCGTTCGAGCCCATGCGCACGCTTTCTCGTCTCGCGTCCGTTGCTTCCGTCGTCTTCGCGCTCGTCGCAGCGGGACCGGTCCTCGCGACGAACGGCTGCAGTGCGTTCGAGCCCGAGGTCGGCGCTCGCCAGCAGTCGGCAGCCACCGGCGCAACGGACGTAGGCGGCTACGGACCGAAGCCGGACGCGGGTGACGGCGGAGACCCGCGGTGCTTCGCCGATGGCGGCTCGCAAGTCGGGCCGTGCGAC
>JAYTZB010001587.1:0-6623 GCA_043742085.1 Polyangiaceae bacterium | reverse complement strand
CTCCAGATGCAGGCAGGGTTCAACGCGCTCCGGCCCAACCACGCGTTCTCGCGATGGGTGCGCAGCGTCGACGAGCTCCACGACACCGACGCGCAGGCTGCGACCGCTGCGCTCGAAGCGTGGGCCAACGACACCATTCCGTTCCCGGCTGCTGCGTACGTCACGTACATCCAGGAGCTCTATCAACAGAACCGCCTCGTCCGCGGCGAGCACTACGTCGCCGGCGAGCGCGTCGATCTCGCGCGCATCGACTGTCCGCACCTCTCCGTCGTCGCTGATCGCGACGGCGTGTGCCCTGCGTCGTCGACGACCGCGCTCGGCAAGTTCACGAGCTCCACGGTGAAGGACGTCCTCGTCGTTCCGGGCGGACACGTCGGTGCCGTCACCGGCGAGCGCGCTGCCACAGAGCTCTATCCCCGACTCGTCGCCTGGCTCACCGAGCATGCGACGCGCCCCGCGGCTTTTCCGCGCCGTGCACCCGAGAGCCGCCTATGACGCCCGCGAATTTCATGAAGCTCGGCATCTGACGAGCCGCCCCGCAATCCTGCTGATTTTCCCCGAGGAAGTACGATGAAGCTCAACGAACTGAAGATCATGGTCACCGGTGGCGCGTCCGGCATGGGCGCTCACTTCGCACGCCGCCTCCACGAGGCCGGCGCGAAGGTCGCGGTCGGCGACGTCAACGAGGCGATGCTCTCCGAGCTCCCCGCGGGCATCGCCCGTCGCAAGCTCGACGTCTCGAAGGAAGACGAGGTCGTTTCGTTCGTCGAGTGGGCGTCGAAGGAGATGGGCGGGGTCAACTCGCTCGTCAACAACGCCGGCATCCTCCGCGACGGACTGCTCGTGAAGCAGGACCGCGAGACGAAGGCCATCAAGAAGCTCTCGATCGAGGACTGGAACGCCGTCATCGGCGTCAACCTCACGGGCGCGACGCTCATGGTCCGCGAGCTCGCGGCCAGCATGGTCACTGCCGGCGCACGCCCGGGCGTCATCGTGAACATGTCCTCGATCTCGCGCCACGGTAACCGTGGCCAGTCGAACTACGTCGCCGCCAAGTCCGCGCTCGCCGCGAACACGCTGACGTGGGCGCGCGAGTTCGCGCCGTACGGCATCCGCGTCACCGCGATTGCTCCCGGCATGATCGAGACGCCGATGACGAAGGGCATGAACCAGAAGGCTCGCGACGCGGTGGTCGCGAACATCCCGGTCGGCCGCATCGGCATGCCCGAGGACATCTGGACCGCGGTGCGGTTCGCGCTCGAGTGCGATTACTTCAACGCGCGGACGATCGACGTCGACGGCGGTCTCTCGTTCTGACGCGCTGATCCCCATCCGGGGGCGCGACGACCACCGCGAAGGCACCGAAGCGCGGGGCGCATCGAGCCGGGAAGAACCCCGACCGGTGCGCCGCGTGCATCCGGTCATCCGACGCGGCGTGGTCCTCGCTCCGCGGATCGCGGGAGAGATCACACACGACCACATCGACTGTCGCGGCGGCGTACGCGACGCGCTCGACCTTCAGGCGGACGCCTGACTCGCGCGGTGCCGGTACTGGAATCGTCGGACGGTCGGAAGCGTGCTGCTCCGACCATCCCCCCCGCTCCCCTTCGAAATCAAGAGCGTGCATGCGACCGAGCGGTGCAAATGCGGTGCCTCGTCCCGCCGGCGCGCGCCGCTCGGAGAAATGCGCGCGTCCGCCGGTGTTTCGTCGCTGGTGACCGCGACACGGAAGGTGTGCCACGGCACGGATCGCACGCGACCGTTCACGTTTGGATCGTAACGGTCGTAACGATCGCGTGCCGGTGTGACGCGCACATGAAGTGCCACGCGCCGGCGCCGAGCGCGCGTGGGATCACGGGTAGGCGAGTGGAAGGCTGCCGCCGCAGGGCACCGAGACGATCTGCTCGCGGCCCTGCGAGCCTATTTTAACGGTGTGTCGACCGCATCCGACGACGATGGGCGGAGGCGGGACGCCGGCCACTCGGCCATCGACGTAGACGCGATGGCCGTCCGCGGCGCTGGGCAGGTCGAGCACGCCCTTGGAAGAATCGACCGAGGGAAGACTCGCATCGACGTCCGCGTATGACGCGCCCGACGGGACACCACTGCTGGCCGGCGCGACGCTCACGGCCGGCGCCGTGCTCGCCGTTTCTGCGGGGGTCGAGCTGACGGCAAGCGCTGACGTCGCGCTTGGTGCGGTGATGCTCGCGGTCGTCGTCGCTGTCGTCGCGGCGGTCGTCGTCGCTGTCGGAGTGGTCGCTGTCATCGTGGTCATTGCGGCGGTGACGACGGGCGCGGCGTCGTGGGGGCCCGATCGCGCCATGACCCAGATTCCCGCGGTGATGGCGGCGACGATCGCCGCCGGCAGGAGCCAGCGGCGCGACGACGTCGGCCGTGTTGCCTCGACCGTGTCGAGGGCCTCGACGACCCTCGCCGGCGCGCGTGGCTTCCGCCGCCGCGCACGCAGCGCCATCTCGCGGTCCGCGCGCGTGGCGAGCTCCGTGCCGAGCCGCGCATCCGCCGTCACCTGCAGCGCGGCCCAGCTCTCCTTCGCTCGCGCCTCGTCTCGTCGGTCGCTCTGCGCGTCCGCGTCGTTCGCCTTCGCGCTCGCCTCCGCCTTCGCCTTCGCCTCCGCGCTCGCTCCCGCTTCGCCCTTCTCCCCCGTCAGCAACGGCGCCAGCGCCGTCACCTCCCCGCGTGTGCTCGCGGGCGACGGCTCGCCGATCGTCAGCCTCACCTCCCACGCATCGATGGTGGCGACCTCGGGGTCGAGCGCGCGAGCGCGTTCCATGAGCTCCGCGGCGTGCGCGTCGTCGCCGCGTCGCTTGGCGAGGTGGCCCAGGACGTAGGTCGCGAATCCGCGCTCGGTATCTTGTGCAATCGCGAGCTCGGCGACGGCACGCAGGACCTCGACGTGTTGGCCTTCCCCGCGCGCATCGGCGCGGGCCTCCGCCCAAGCGGCCCACAGATCGTATTCGACGGCTCGGTAGAGCGACGCCGCGCGCTTGAGCTCCGCGACCGCCTCGGCGAGCCGATGCGCACGAACGAGCTTCTTCCCGGCCTGAAACGCCTTCTCCGCGAGCAGCGGAGCCATCTTCGCTCCGCCAGGCAGGCGCGGCTCGCTCTCCGGCACCGGCTCGAGCGCCATGCTCACCGCCGGCGGCAGCGGCCACTCGAGGGCGCTCGGGCGCGGGCTCGCGTCCGACCTCGGGCCCGCCTCCGCCCTCGCCTCCGCCTCCGCCTCCGCGTTCGCCCTCGCCTCCGCGTTCGCCCTCGCCTCCGCCTCCGCGTTCGCCTCCGCCTTCGTGCTCGCGATCGGCTTCGCGGTCGCATTCGCGCTCAACCTCGTACTCGTACTCGTACTCGCACTCGCACTCGCACTCGCGCCCGCGCCTCGCGCCGCCTTCGGCCGCCCCATCGGACGCACCGCCGTCGGTTCGCGATGGAGGTCGAGCGCCTCGATCAACAGCAGCGCGGCGAGCACCACGCCGCGATCGACGCGCGCCGCGTCGGGGTCGTCGACCTCGGCGAGCAGCTCGGCGACCGTCCGCGACCCGTCGAGCGTCCGGGCGAACGCGTCCTCCGCGGCGGGCAGTCGAAACGCATTCACGCGCGCGATGGTCTCGAGCCTCGTCGAGCCGCCGCCGGGAAGACGATCTCCTCGCAGCGCGGCGTAGCGTGGGCGTGCCTGCGATAGCAGCGTGAAGATCCGCTCCTGATCGGCGAGTCGCAGCGCTGCGATCACCAGCGGCTCAATCGCCGTGACGAAACGGTCCGCGAGGTCGAGCGGCCCATGCGATTCGAGGAAGCGGAACGTCGCCGAGGACCAGGCCAGCGCGCGCATCACCTTCTGCTGGACCTGCGCGGACAGCGCCGCCATCACCTGCTCGTGCGTGAGCAGGCCGAGCTCGACGAACACCTCACCTAGCTTCGCGGTCTTGCCGGCGGAGCGCAGGTCCGACATCCACTCGATCGCCGCGCCGTACTGCTCCTGCGTGAGGACTTGCTCGCGCACGAGGATGCGACCGAGCGTCTCGCCGACCGTACCCTCGTCGGCGAACACGACCCGGCCGTCCTCGACGAACAGCCGCACGCGCGCGCTCGGACCGGCAACATCGAGCGCACCCGCCTTGCGGGTCTGCTGCAGCTCGAGGAGCATCTTGAGCAGGCCGATGGCGATGGCCACGACGCGCAGCATAGACGGACGCGAGCCCGCTGGCGACAGACGCGCCTCACGCACACGCTCACGATGTCAGGCCGGCGAGGTCACGCAGCGCGACGACGACGACCGAGGAGCGCGCCGGCCATCCACACGGCACCGGCCAGCATCAGGCCACCGTCACCGCCACCGCCGCCGGAGGGTGCCGTGCCGGCGACCGCGCAGCCCGAGGCATCGCCGGTCGGCGCTTCCACGCAGCGTCCGCCGTAATCACAGACGAAGCCCGCCGCGCAGTCGTCGACGGAGCCACACTGCGTCCGACACGCGTCGGCGATGCAGTTGTACGGCGCACAGCTCGTCTGCTTGCCCGTGATGTCGCGCAGCGTCTGGCTGTCCGCGCAGATGACGCGCGAGACGCACGTCTTGGTCGCGGGATCGCAGGATGCGTTGGAGGCGCAGTCGGCGTCGCCATCGCACTTGGTCGGGCAGTCGACCGTCCCCTTGCACTTGTAGCCGGGGCACGTGGGCGACTCGGTGCCGGCGGCGCGGGGCGTGCACGTGCCGGGCGTCACGTTGCAGACGCCGCATGCGCCGCAATCGGTGGAGCAACACACCTTGTCGACGCAGCTTCGCGTCGCGCAGTCGTCGTTGGTGGCACAGGCGGCGGCCACCTTGGCGCCGGACAGGATGGCGCGCGCCCGAAGGCGATAGCTCCCGTACCCCGTGCGTGGATCGAGGCGCTCGTACGCGAGCAAGAGCTGTCCGGGGGCGGACGTGCTGAGCGCCGGGGCCTCCTCGTCGCCGGCTTCGGCGGAGAGAAGAAAGCCCTTGGGGTCGTGGTTCTTGCCGGCCAGGGAGACCCATGCGCCGTAGATGTCGTAGGTCTGCTTGCTGCGTAGATCGCGCCACGCGACCACCCAGTTCGCGTCGTCCTCGGCGTTGGCGACGTAAGGTCGGGACTCGTCCTGCGGGCCGGTCGCGATCGTCATGCCGCTGGTGCCGTCGATGTTCATGCCTGTCGGGCTCACCCGCGTGCCGTAGACGTCGGCCGCCTCGAGCGCGGTGCGGAAGTCCTCCCACACCACGAAGAAGCCGCCGTTCTTCGGGTCGGCGGCGACGCGCGGCGCGCGCTGGAGGAGGAACGCGTCGCAGAGCGTGGTCTCGCCGTCGAGCGCGCTGCCTTCCCTGGACACGCGCGAGCCGTAGACGTGGCTCACCTGGATGTTGCTCGCGGTGGCCCTCGACGTGATCCACGTCACGAAGAAGCTCGCGCCGTCGAAGGCAATGGCCGGCGTGCTGCGCTGCTCGTCGATGCTGAGCGCCGAGATGCGGAGCGGCTCCTTGTCGATCGGCGACGTGGAGGTCTTCGGGAGCCGTACGCCGGCGATGCTCTGGCCGTCGTTCGAGCGTTGCTCCCACACGACGAGGTAGTTGGTGCCGTCGAAGGCAGCGTCGGGGTTCCCGTACGAGAAGATGGTGGGATTGGTGACGGTCAGCGGGAAGAGCCCGCCGCTCGGTGTGCCCGTCGCGTCGATGCGCTGGCCGTAGACCACCGGTCCCGGCACCGAGCTGTCATAGCTGTAGAAGACGACGAGGAAGCCCGTGCCGTCGCTGGCGACGCGCGGCCGCGAGAGCTGCGTGTACTTTACATCCGAAGCGAGCTTGACCGGCGGCAGCGGCTGCGCGTCGGGGCCGAGCCGTGCTCCCCAGATGCTGGGCTGACCGTCGCGCGAGTCGACCCACGCGGCGTAGTGTGCGGTTCCGTTCCACGCCACGGAGGGGTCGGTCTCGGAGTTCGCGGCCTTCGAGACGACGACCGGGGTCCCCAGCGCCGGCACCTTCGCGATCTTCACCGCCTTCACGTCGTAGCCGACGGGCGGCACGTACTCCCCGTTCACGACGAGCGAGCCGAGACCGTCGCTTGCGAGCGAGTAGTCGTAGTAGCTGCCGGAGCCCGACGCGATGGTGGTCGGCGGATCGAGGACGGTGCCGGCGGGGCTGAGCCGCGCGCCGAGGAGCGAGCCGGAGCGCGACCACGTGACGAGGAAGTTGGCGCCGTCGGAGCTGACGCGCGGTCGATCGTCGTAGTTCGCGTCGACGGCAATCGCGATGTCGGCGCCGTCTTGCGCGGTGCCGTTCTTGTCGAAGCGGCGCGCGTAGATGTCCTGGCCGTTCACGCCGTCGTACGTGCTCCAGGCCACCACGTGACGCGTGCCGTCGAACGCGGCGTCGAAGTTGTAGAGCGACCCCGACGGAGAGGTCGCCAGGGTGAGGCGGTTGCCGGCAGGCTTGCCGTCCGTGCCGTACTTCCGCCCGAAGACGCTGCCGTAGGAGCGCCACGTGACGAAGTAGTCCGTGCCGTCGAAGCGCACGACGGGGAAGAACTCCGCCTCCATGTCCTTCGAGATCTCTATCGGCGTCGCGTCGAGCGGCGCGCCGGTCTTGCCGATGCGCGCTCCGAAGA
>JAYTZB010001586.1:0-8267 GCA_043742085.1 Polyangiaceae bacterium | reverse complement strand
TTCGTGAAGCGAGTCCGGGCAGAGACCAACCACGCGGTGCGCTCCCTCCCGCTCGTCGCGATGACCGCCTATGCGCGCGCCGAGGACCGCCATCGCGTGCTGGCGGCGGGCTTCCAGCGGCGTGTCGCGAAGCCGATCGAGCCGGTCGAGCTGGTCGACGCGCTCGTCGAGGTCGCTGCCGCGGCGCGCATCGCGTCAGCGCGCCCCACGCGCTGACGGGACACGGGACATCAGGCGATTCGTCATTCCGCGAAGGCGCGCGCTGGTGAAGGGCTTCTCGATCCGCGGATTCGGGACTTCTTCGAGGAAGCTCTCGATGTCCGCGTCGAGCACTCCGCCGGTGACGAACGCAAATCGCCGAGCGACCGCGTCGTCGCGCTCTTCGACTTCCCGATAGAGCTCCATGCCATTGACGTGGGGCATCATCAGGTCGCAGTAGATGACGTCGAACGGCTCGTGCGCTTCGAGCAGCAGGCGCTGCGCGTCGCGAGAATCTCCGACGAGCACGACGTCGTGCTCCATCCGTAGGGCTCGCTCGAAGATGCGAAGAATTGCCGGTTCGTCGTCGACGACGAGGACCCGACCGCGGATCGCCGCGGGAACGGGCTCTGGCGCCGAGAGCGTATGCCGCGCGTCGGGTTGGGCACGCGCGAGCACGATCCGGAATGACGTGCCTTCTCCCAATCGCGTCGTGCAGGAGAGCTCACCCCCGAAAGCCTCCACGATGTCGTGGCAGATGGCGAGGCCCAGGCCCGTGCCACGACCGACCTCCTTGGTCGTGAAGAAGGGATCGAAGATGCGAGGCAGCACGTCGTCGGGGATGCCGGGGCCGTTGTCCTCGACCTCGACCTCGACGCGGCCGTGAGGGAGCAATTTCGTCCTGACCACGATCCGATTGCGCGATGGATCGGTGGCCACGAAGGCCTGAGCCGCGTTGAGAAACAGATTGACGAAGACCTGAGAGAGACGGGAAGCATCCGCGAGAACGAGAGGCACTTCGCCCAGCTCCGTGACGAGCTGCGCTGTGCCGCGGAGGGTGTACGCAGCCATGTTCTTCGACATCTCGACGGCTGCGTGGAGATCCGTCGGCGCCAGGATGTCATCGCGTGCGAAGGCCTTGAGCCCAAGAACGATCTTTCCGATGCGCTGTGTGCCCTCGCGTGCGTCTTCGAGCGCGGCGAGGATTTCGGCAGTCTCCCGCGGGGAGCGGCTATTCCGGCGCTCCATTGCGTCGATCGCAAAATCGACGTTGGCCGCCACGTACGTCAGCGGGTTGTTGATCTCGTGGCCGACTCCGGCGGCGAGCGTGCCGGTGGTGACGAGCCGCTCCTGGCGCGCGAGCCGCTCACGGAGCGCGTGACGCTCCGTGCAATCCTGGAAGACGCCGACGACCGACGTGGTCGAGCCGGTGGTCGGGTCGACCTCGCAGCGTCCTCTGCTCTCGACGCGCCGTACGCTGCCGTCCGGCCGCACCAGTCGAAGCTCGAAATCGAAGTCCGTGGCTTCTTCGATGGCCTTGCGTACGTGCTCTCGCACGCGCGCGCGATCTTCGGGATGAAACGACTCGATGCCGCTCGTCAACGTGGGGACGAACGTGCTCGGGTCACGGCCGTGGATTCGAAAGACCTGAGGCGACCAGTAGAGGCGGTCCTGGCCCGCCTCGATCCGCCAGTGGCCGATGTTCGCCACCTCTTCGGCGAGCATCAGCAGGTCGTTGCTCTGCTCGCTCGCGAGGAGCGCGCTGCGTAACGCTTGGTCGGCCTTGTGGGCCTCCAGGAGTCGCACCACGACGCACGAGAGCTCCTTCAGCGCCTTCGCCTGGAACGGCGTGAGCGTTCGGGGCTCGCTGGCCACCACGCATAGTGTTCCCAGCGCGAAGCCCTCGTGGTCCACGAGCGGCGCGCCCGCATAGAAGCGGATGTGCGGAGCGCCGGTGACCAGCGGGTTCTCGGCGAAGCGCGCGTCGCGCGTCGCGTCTTCCACGATCATCAGCTCGCGGTCGTGGATGGCGTGCGCGCAGAACGCGAGCTCGCGCGGGGTCTCCGTCACTCCGTCGAGGCCGGCGGACGCGAGGAACCACTGGCGGCGCTCGTCGATCAGGCTCACGAGCACGATGGGAGTCTCGCAGATGCTCGCCGCGACGCGCACGACGGCATTGACCGCGTCCTCTGCGATCGAGTCGAGGACGCCGTACGACCTCAGCGCGCGTAAGCGCTGCGGCTCGTCGGAGGGAAGAGACGCGTCGAGCGAGGCCGTCCCGAGTTTTGGCCTGGAATTCGAATCGAACATGCAAGTACCCCCGCACCGCGAGCTGCGGCTCGGCAGGGCGCCAGCGGATCGTGCAGCCGGCGTGCCGGTCTCGCAACGTGGCAAATGAGCCCGCTACGCCGCGCAGCGCTCGCGCTAACGCGCGCTGGCCGTACGGCCGCCTGCGCCCGAGCTGCTACCGGAGATGCCGAACATCGCCGACGTCGCGAGCGACCGCTCGGGGAAGACGACCGTCAGCAGCGCACCCGCCGCGAGCGCTGCCCAGAGCAGCGCGAGGAGCATCGACACCAGCATCGCCAGGAGGTGGCGCACGCCGGTGGAGGACGCCAGCGGCGGGGAGGACGTCAGAGCGGACGAGACCATCGACGCTCCTCAAGCACACCGCATACCGTTGCCCTCGGCGCGTCGCCGTCTGCTGGGGCCACGCGGTCGCGACATCGGCATCGCATGTGCATCGATTGCGGTCGCCATGAGCAACGCAGCTTCCGTGTTCACTTCCCACCCCGATTCCTACGCGCAGGACGACATCGACGATGCCTTCCGCGGCCGTATCTTGAAGGCGATGCGCGATCTCCGCGCCCGGGACCGTCGCGCAAGCTCTCCCGACCTGCGGCTGGGGGACGCGGCCAATGACGTCGCGACCACGCAGCTCGACTGAGCGTCGCGCGACGCAGGCGCCACGGGCGCGTCAGAAGTCAGCAGTCACGAGCCCGGCGGAGCCACGCTCCGACCGGGCTTCGTCATGCCCGGGCCCGTCGTGCCCCGGTCCGATTCCGGAGGCGAGCGTTCGAAACGCCGACGGCCCGGCTACCTTTCGGTGGCCGGGCCGCACGTCGTGCTGAGCCTCTGTTCTCGCGGCTCAGCGGACGCTGTCGCTGCTTTGCTCGCCGGTCTGCGGAGCGACCGCGCCGGTCGCCTCCGTCGGACGACGGCGAACGCCGCCGCGACGGACGTGAGGAGCCATACCGCCCTTGCGGCCGGCGTTGCGCGCCTCGTCGCTGCTGAACTGGTGAGCGGTGCCCGCAGCGTGAGCGGCCTTGCCGCCCTTGCTCGCGATCTCCTTCACGCGATCTCGGTCCATCGCCGCGAAGCCACGTCGACGCGGACGACGCTCCTCGACGGGCGCGGCGACAGCCTGCGCGTCGGTGGAGACAGTCTGCTGCGGCTCGAGCGTCGTCGCGGTGTCGGTGTTGCTCTGGTTGGACGACTGCTCGGTGCCGCCCGCGTTGTTCTCGTCGGCGATCATGATGTGAACTCCTGCGGTGCCGCTTCTACGGCTCACCGGCCATTGGGTTGTTATGTGGGCTTACGTAGCGATGGTCGTGCCACTGACCGCTGCCGCACAAAGACCGC
Source organism: Polyangiaceae bacterium (assembly GCA_043742085.1). Lineage (GTDB taxonomy): Bacteria > Myxococcota_A > Polyangia > Polyangiales > Polyangiaceae > Labilithrix. The sequence goes on along the minus strand of JAYTZB010001586.1, from coordinate 4,646 downwards.
CCTCCGCGGCTTTTTCGCGTGTCAGGGCGCAACAGTCGTGGCTTCGTGTCGCCACTCGGCGGAGCTAGATTGTGCCGCAGCGCGACCGTAGGGCGCCAAAGCCGACAACGCGCCGCGGTGCTCGTCCCGGCCCCCATGCTCGCGCTGTGCGAAGAAACGTGGCGGCGGTGCGGTCCGCCACGGTAGGTAACATCCGCCGTTCGCGCCTCTGGTGCCGTGTGCCCGCCGTCGTCTAGAGGCGTGTGAGGATCGCCGGCGCGACATCCGGGAGCGGCACCTCGGCGTCCGCCAAGCCCTGCTCGGCGACCGCGCGCGGCATGCCGTACACGACGCAGGTGGATGCGTCCTCGACCACGATGCGTCCGCCGGCAGCGTGGATTGCGCGCGAGCCCTCCACGCCGTCTGCGCCCATGCCGGTGAGGACGACCCCGAGTGTACTGCCCCCGTAGACCGCAGCGGCGCTCGCGAAGAGGGCATCGACGGAGGGGCGATGGAGGGAATCCATGGGCATGACGTCGAGCGCGGCACAGACCCCGTCGCCGGAGGCGCGCAGCTTCAGGTGGATCCCAGCACGCGCGATGACGACCAGCCCGGGTCGCATCATCAGACCGTCGAAGGCCTCGACGACGTTGAGCGCGCACTCCTTGTCGAGACGATTCGCGAACGCGTCGGTGTAGCCCGGAGGCATGTGGACGACGACGGCGACCGGCACGGGGAAGTCCGCCGGCAGCGCGCGGAGCAGCACGGTGATGGCACGCGGCCCTCCGGTGGAGGCGCCGACGACGAGCATCCTGGTGCGCGTGGGACGCCGTAGCGGGCCTGGTACCGCCGCTGGCGCCTCGGCCTGCTCCAGGGGTCTTGCGGCGAGATGCGTACCGAAGCGAGCGGCGGCTGCGAGGAGCACCTTGTCCACGAGCTCCTTGCCGAGCTCGTAGAGCCGATCGGTGGCGAGCGCGGTGGGCTTGTGCACGACGTCGAATGCGCCGGCCAGGAGCGCGGCGACCCCGAGAACGCTATCGGCGTCGGACATGGTGACGACCACGACGCGCGGCGGGTTCGGAAGCGTGCGGATCGCATCGAGCACGCCGACGCCGTCGAGCTGCGGCATGACGAGATCGAGGGTCACGACGTCGGGATTGGTCTCGGTGATCTTCTCGAGCGCGTCGAGGCCGTCGCGCGCGATGGCCACCACCTCGATGCGCGGATCGTTGGAGAGGACCTCGCGCATCACCTTGCGGGCGAAGGCGGAGTCGTCGACGACCACGACACGAACCGGGCGTGTGGGAGTCATGTAACGTCCCTCGCGTAGAGGAACGCGCCGCCGCGCTCCTCGCAGCGCAGCATCGTGCCGAAGCGCAGGAGCGACTCGCTCGCACCGATGATGAGACGCGCGTCCTCGTCGAGCGCGCGCGAGAGCGAGCTCACCACGCGCTTCACCGTGGGGTCTGCGAAGTAGATGAGGACATTGCGGCAGAGCACGAGGTCGAAGCTCCCGAGCGCCGCCAATGCGCGGTCATCGATGAGGTTCAGCTGTCTATAGTCGATCTTGTCGACGATCGCGCGAGCGACATGGGCCCGCGTCCCTTCGCGCACGATCGCTCGATCGGCGAGCTTGCCCAGGAGCTCGCTAAAGCCGGGCGGCGGCGGATTCGGCGGCAGCGCGCGCAGCGAGCGGCTGCTGTAGATGCCTTCGCGGGCCTTGGCGATAGCACGAGCACTGACGTCGGTAGCGACGATCTCGGTGCGATCCCGGATCCCTGCCTCGTCGAGGAGCAGCGAGAGCGAGACCGGCTCCTCGCCCGTGGCGCAGGCGGCCGACCACACCCGCGCGCGGCCGCGCTTCGAGACGGCAGGCAGCAGCGCGTGCGTGATGCCGGCGCGGAGCGGGTCGAGCTCGCGAAAGAAATACGTCTCGCCGACCACGAGCGCGTCGGCGAGCGCATCGAGCTCGCTCGCGGCGGCGCCGTCGTAGCGGAGGAAATAGTAGTAATCGAGGGCGTTCTCGAAGCCGGCCTCGAGGGCGCGCGCGCCGATCTTGTCGCTGAACAGCTCGAGATCCTCTGCCCCGTAATGGATCCCGAGCCGCTCCTCGACGAGCGCGCTGAGGATCGCGAAGAGCTGTGGAGAGAGAGGCTTCGACATCGGAAGGCTGGGACGGTCAGGGGATCAACGGCGCGCGACGGCCGCGCAGATGCGCCGCACGTCTGGATCGGGATCGGCGGAGCCGGCACGCACCAGCGCATCGCGCGCCTCGACGGTCCCGATGGCCGCCAGCGCGGAGGCCGCAGCGCGACGCGCGTGGACGTTCTCGAACGACAGCGCCGAGGCCAACGCTGCCTGGCTGCTCGGGCGGCGCATCCGCGTGAGCGCCGCGACGAGCACGGGAGCGCGCTCGCCGTCGGCCGACTCCAGCGCCGCGAGGACTCCGTCGACACGCTCGTCGGCTGCCACGGCGAGCGCCTCGAGCGCGCGATCGCGGACCTGCGGGTTCCACAGCTGAGCGAGGAGCGCGTTCGTGGCGTCCGCGCCGGGCCGCGTCGACAGGTAGCCGATGGCCGCGCTGCGCACGGCCTCGTCGGGATCGGAGCCCGCGTGAGCGAGCGTCGGCACGACCTCGGGGCTGTCGAACTCGGAGAGCGCCCCGATGGCTACGAGACGTGTCGCCGAGTCCTGCGCGGCCGCCGCCTCGCGGAGGAGCGCGACGGAGTCCGGGCGCTTGGCGATGCCGAGACCGAGCAGCGCGGCACGGCGCATGTCGGCGTCGTCGGCCCGCGCGGCAGTGGCGAGCGCGGCCGCCGCGCGCGGGTCGCGGAGGTGCGCGAGAGCTTCCACGGCGGCGACGCGGACCTGGCCGCTCGCGTCCTGCATGAGCGCGACGATGGCGTCGCACGCGTCGTCGACCTTGAGGCGCCCGAGCGCCTGGCACGCGTAGTACCGCACCCAGGCATCGGCATCGGCGAGGCCGGCGCGAAGCGCGGCCACGGTCTTCGCGGAGAACGTGGTCTGGCCGAGGGCGCGCATGACCGCTGCGCGCGTGCGCGGCGCCTCGTGGACGGCCGTCGCGAGGAGGGCGTCGGTACCCCGCGCGTCGTCGACGAGCGGGAGCCCGTAAATTGCCGCCTCCCGTATCTTCTCGTCGTCATCGCTCATCGCGCTGATCAGCACGTCGAGGCCTTCCGGATAACCGAAATACGAGATGATGCGGAGCGCAGCGCGACGCGTGCGCGTGTCGGACGACACGGCTTGCTCGAGCGCGAGGCGCTTCGTCTCGAGGCTGCCAAGCGACTGGATCGCCGCGGCGGCCCCCTGGGAAACGCGGCCATCGCGATCACCGATCAGGCGAAAGAGCGAGCTCACTGCCGCGGGATTGCCGAGGCGCGCGAGCGCCTCGCAGGCGCGGACGCGGACGTCGGCGTCCGGGTCGTCCAGGCACAGCAGGAGATCGTCGATGATGCCCGCGGTGTAGCCGATGATGGGCAGGAGACGGAGCCGCTGCCCGCTGTCGCCGGCTCGCACCGCGGCAAGCAGGTGCGACGTCGCGCGCGGTCCGAGCCTTCGCAGCGCATCCGCGGCAGCGGGCCCGACGGGAGCCTCGAGCATGACCATTCCGACGAGCTCGACGATCGCGTGATCGTCGCCGAGCCAACCGAGGACGCTGGCGACGGCCACGAGCTCCGAGGGCGCCACGCCGCTCATCGCCTCGATCACGCGCTCACTTGCGTGCGAGCGCTCGACGGCCTGCGGGAGCGCGTTACGTATGGCGTCATTGTCGCCGAATCGAGCTTCGTAGCGTTCGCGCAGCTCGGCGAGCGCGACCGCGGCCGTGCGGATGAGGGCGACGGGCGGCTTGATCAGCAACGCGGCGAGCGGCGCGACGGCGCTCTCGTGGCCGGTGCGACCGAGCGCGCGCGCGGCCTCGGGGGCGTAGAGTGGGTCGCCCAGCAGCGCCTTGAGCGAGCCCACCGCGCGCGCGTCTCCCGTGCGGCCCAGCGCATCGATGGCGGGGAACGTGCGGAAGAAGTCTCGCGCCTCGACGGCGGCGATGAGCGCATCGACGGTGTCGACGCCGCCGATCCGTCCCAGGGCCTCGATCGAGCCGACGGCGACGTTGTCGTCGGTGTGTGTCGACAGCTTGGCGAGGAGCGGAACTGCCTGTCGGGCACGGCGACGCCCGAGCACCTGCACGGCGTCGCACAGGACGGCGGGCGGCTCCGCGCTCGAAGCGAGCTCCATCATGCGGTCGTCGACGGCGCCGTGTGAGGCCACGAGCGCGTCGACCGCCGCGGCAAGCCGGCCTTCGTGATCCCGCCGCTTGACGAGGACGTCGCCCAGGCCTTCGAGAGCGACGTCGTCGATGCTGGCGAGGGCGGCGATCACCGCGCGGCGCACCGCCCAGCTCGGATCCGTGAGCAAGTCGAGGAGCTCTGGAACGCCTTCGGCGCCGGACCGCGCCAGCGCCTCGATGCGACCGACGCGCGCGCGATCCTCGGGCGACAGAACGAGATTGATCTGTGCGGTGGTCGTCGCTGCGCTCACGGTACTGCCTCTGTCGCGTCGATCTCTCCGTCGGTGTCCGCCTCGTCGAGCAACACCTCGCGCATCTCCTCGGCGTGATGCACGAGCTGCCTGAGCTCGGCGGCGATCTG
>JAYTZB010001585.1:0-3909 GCA_043742085.1 Polyangiaceae bacterium | reverse complement strand
GATGCGAGGGAAGCGGCGGAGGCGAGGCGAGGGACGCGGATCATCGGCCGTTCAGCCCAGTGTAGAATGCATCCACGTCCCGCGTCGCGCGTAGCGCGCGTGACGGCGCGCGTTCGGTCAGACGAAGTTCGGGTCCTGGATGATCACGCCGTCCTGGAGGACGCCCGAGGCGGGCGGGTCCTTCACTTCGGGGACGGGGTCGCCTGGGACGTGCGGTTCGGCCGGCGGATCCTTCGCTGCGGGCTCCTTCGTCGGCGGATCGACCAGCGGGCCCTTGCGGTTCTGCGGATCGCTCGCGGGCGGCTTGTCGCCGGGATCGTCGACACCACCGTGGGGGTCGGGTTGGCGCGGGTCGTCCTTCAGAGGCTCGTCGGTCATGACGTGTCCGGTAGCGAAGTCCGTGCCAGCTTCCAGCGCTCAGCCGATGCGCCACTGCCGCGCCAGCTCGAGCGTCCGCGCGTTCTCCCGTACGCGCTCGAGGAAGCTCTCCTTCCATGCCGGATCGTGGATCATCGCGGCGCGCTCCAGGATCCGCACGCGCGCGGTCGCGATGGCCTCGCACGCTGCCTGGTGGTCGCCGTTCGCGTCGAGCGCCTCGGCGAAGGTGAGGCGCACGTACGATTCGCCCTCCTCGACGCCGCCGAGGGCGTCGAGGACATCCATCGCTTCCCGCGCGACCGACGCCGCTCGGTCGGGCTTCGCGCCGGTCAACCGGATACGCCCCAGCACCGCCAGCGCGTAGGCGCGAAGCGGCGGGGTGAGGCCGAACGCATCAATCGCAGCGAGGGTCTCCGACTCCGCGCGATCGAGCTGCGCGTCCATGGACAAGAAGAGCGCGCGATAGACCCGAGCCGCGCCCTCCATGCGGCGATCGCCCTGGGCGACGAACGCCTCGATGGCCGCGTCCTCTCGTTGCACGGCCGCTGCCGTGTCGCCGAGGCGCGCGAGCAGCATGCCCATGTGGTGCCAGCTGCTGGCGGTGACTCCGGAGAGACCCATGCGCTCGGCGGACGAGAGCGCGTCGCCGAGGGCGCGCTCCGCGTCCTGGTACGCGCCGAGCTCGATGCACGCGGCCGCGGCGCTCACGAGATACCTGCATGCTGCACGCGTATCGCCGGCCTGCTCGAAATTCGAGATGGCCACGTTGTAGAGCGAGAGCGCCGACGCGGCGTCGCCGCCGACGTGCGCGCGATACGCGCGCGTGCGGTAGACGTGCGCGACCGCGAGGGGGTCCTCGTCCTGCTTGCGCGATTGCTCGTACGCGGCATCGATGGTGCGGAGGAGGTCGTCGGACGAGGGATAGTTCCCGGCCTCCATGAGCACGCATGCCGCGCGCGTGAGCGCGATGAGGTGCGGAGCGGTCAGCGTCCCCGCCGAGCTCACGTCGCAGAGATCGTCGACCGAGCGATGCAGCCCGCCTTCGTCACCGAGACGCGCCGCTGCCTCCACCGCCTCGCCTGCCGCCAGGAACCAGCGCCGTCCGCCGCGCGGGAGGAGCTCGAGGGCCTGCACCGCGCACTCCTTCGCGGCGACGTTCTCGCCGCGCCAGCGATGCGCCTCGGCCTTGCGCAGCGCGAGCCGCCCCAGGACCTCGCCCTCCGCGCCGCACGCGATGCCGGCGTCGGCACGCTGCAGGCACGCCGCGAGGTCGTTGCCCTCGAGCGCCTGCGCCGCTGCGCGACGGTAGAACGTGATGGCGCGCTTGCGCTCGCCGCCTCGCTCGAGATGCTCGGCGAGCACCACCGCCTCGCTCTCGCCGACCTTCTCCAGCCACTGTGCCGCGAGCTTGTGACCGATCGCTCGGTCCTTGTCGGTGAGCATCGAGTACGCGGCCTCGGCCACGAAGGCATGCCGGAAGACGTACTCCTGCTCGCCGCGGAACTTGGTGTCCTCGCGACGACTCACGATCTCGCGCACGCAGAGCTCGTCGAGCCAGGCGGTGACGTGGGCGTCGTTGTCCTCGCCGGCGAGCAGCGCGACGACGCCGCCGCGCCAGAACGTCTGACCGAACACGCTCGCTGCACGCAGCACGCGGCGCGCCTCGGGCTCGAGCGCCTCGAGCCGCGCTTGCACCATCGTGAGGACGGTCTCGGGCAGCGCCATCGGCGCGAGGCTGTTCCGCGGTCGGCCGTCTCCGCTCGTTCGCGCAGGCGAGTCGTTCAGCACGCCGCCGGCGACGCCGAGGTCGCGCGCCGGTACCCCGACCCACGACATCGACACCGAGCGGATCAGCTCCTCGAGATAGAACGCGTTGCCGCCGGCGGTGGTGACGATCTGCGAGACGATCTCCTCGGTGGTGGTCTCGCCGAGGACCTGCCGCACCAGCTTCTCGCTCGCCTTCTTCGAGAGCTCCTTGAGGCGCAGCTCCTGGACGCCGCGCTCCGCGAAGATGTCCGGAAAGAGATCCTTCACCTCGGGTCGTGCCAGCGCGAGGACCATGAGCGGCTTGTCGTGCACGGCCCGCAGCGCCGAATCGATGAACTTCACGCTCGGCAGATCGCCCCAGTGGAGATCCTCCAGCACCAGCACGACAGGCTGTCCCGAGCACTCCGCGAGGAGCCAGTCCTCGAAGGCGCGGCGCATCTGATCGCCCATCAAAATAGGGTCGTGACGCGCGGCGCGGAGCTGGACGTCGTCCTCCTCGGGCATCGACACGCCGAGGATCTCTGCCAGGAACTGCGTGACGCGGAGCTGATCGCGACCGGGCACCTGACGCGAGACGCGTGCGCGGATCTTCTCGCGCTGCACGCGCGGCGGCTCACCGTCCTGCGCGCCCGCGGCGGCGCGGATGATCTGCGCGAGGAGCCCGAACGGAGAGCCGGCGCGCATGGGATCGCCGCGCGTGGTCCACACCTCGTGCGGATCGCCGCGGTGATGGAGCATCCGGAGCAGCTCGTAGCGGAGGCGCGATTTCCCGACGCCGGCCGGCGCCGTCACGAGCACCACGCGCGCCACGTCGTCGGCGACCACCTCGGCGAAGAAGCCTTCGAGCATGACGAGCTCGCGCTCGCGGCCGACGCAAGGCGTCGGCTTCCCGAGGAGCATGCGCCCGGCGTCGACCGCTGCCTGCTCGCCGACCAGCTCGAGGCCGCCGGCGTCGCTCTTCACCGTGAAGCGCGAATCGAGGAGGCCGGCCGTCACCTCGTCGACGTGGATGGGCTGCTTCTTCCCCGAGGCCAGGTGCGCGACGTCGTCGTCCTGACACGCCTTGAGCATGCGGATGGCGCGATCGACGGCGTCGCCGATGGGAACGCGCTCCTCGAGGACGGCGCGCCCGGTGGCGAGGACCATCGGCGCATTGGGCGCGGCGACGCGCATGGCGAGCACGCAGCGGGCGGCGCGCGTCGCCTGATCGGTGGCGCTGTGACGGCCGGGCAGGGTCACGACGATCATGCCGCTGGGCAGCGACTCGAGCTGCGCGCCGAAGGGCTGGATGGCCGCGCGCAGCTTCGACGACAGGGATTTAAGGCCCTGCCACGTCCCGTCGACGATCGTCGACTCCTCTTCGCTCTCGGAGTGCGAGTGCGAGGCGACGGCCACCACCGAGACGAGGCGCTGCTCGCCGCGCGTGATCACGTCAGCATGAACGCTGGTCTCGCGCGTGACGAGCGTGCCCACGGCATCGAGCGAGCCCAGCGCCGCCAGCTCGGCAGCGACGACACCGCCGTCGGTGGGACGCTGCATGGGATCGCGCGAGAGCATTCGCGCCAGGAGATCGTCGAGCGCGGCGGGGACGTCCTTGCGGATGTCGCGCACGCGCGGCGGCGCCTCGAAGAGCATCTTCGCGAGGATGGCGATCTCGTCGTCACCGGCGAACGCGGGCAGGCCGGTGATGCATTTGAAGAGGACGGCGCCCAGCGCGAAGACGTCGGCGCGCGCGTCGAGCTGCTTCGTCCCGCGCGCCTGCTC
>JAYTZB010001584.1:0-2666 GCA_043742085.1 Polyangiaceae bacterium | reverse complement strand
AGCGAGCCGCGCACGCGCCTCGACGTGGACGAGCGGCGCACGCAGCTGGTCGAGCTCGGGCTCGAGCACTTCGGCGAGCGCGCCTACGACGACGTCTCGATCGACGCCATCGCCGAGGCCGCGGGGATCTCGAAGGGCCTCCTCTACCACTACTTTCCGACCAAGCGCGCGTACTACGCAGCCACGATCCGGGAGGCCGCCTCACGCCTCGTCGCGAGCACCGAGACCGACGACGCCGCGCCGCCGCTGGAGCGCCTGCACGCCGGTCTCGACGCGTACCTCGGCTACGTGAAGGTCCACGCGAAGGCTTACGCGACGCTGATGCGGAGCGGCGTCGGCGTCGATCCGGAGATCGCCCGCATCGTCGACGAGACACGCGCGCTCTTCGTCGAGCGCCTGACGTCGGGCTTCGTCGAAGGGCCGATGCCCGGCGTCGATCGCGCGGGCTACGCGAGCGGCATCCTCGGCTCGCCCATCGTTCGTCTCGCGCTGCGCGGCTGGGTGGGGTTCGCCGAGGCTTCGAGCCTGGGATGGACCGAGGCGATCGCCGCGGGCGCGCCGGCGCCGTCGCAGGAAGAGGTGCGCGCGCTCCTCGCCAACGCGCTCATGGAAATCGTCCGCTCGGCGACGGTCAGCCTCGCGACGACCGGCTGATTCGCGGCTGATCCAGCACGCGCGGGCCCGTTTCGAGCCCAGCGCGAGCGCTCCACGGCACCTCGACGGGACCTCGAGCGGTTTCGTGCAGTTCGCACGCATCGTTGAGATTGGAGGTGCGTGGAGCGCGTGAAGGCGAGCGGCGCCTAAAGGGCGAATCACGCGGCTTTCCTGCTACCGATTTGCGGTCAAAACCGTTGAGACACTTGTGAGAGGGACGAGACTCATGGTGTTGTTGAAAAATTGGCGGGCCGTGCACTCGGTGCTCGGATCCCTGAATGCGTCCCTCAGGAGGTCTTGCGAAATGAAACGTGCACTCTTCGCGATGGTGTTGGCTCTCGGTGTCGGCATGGTCGGTTGCGCCACGGACGTCCAGGACCCCGTCCCGCCCGCGCCCGCGCCCGTCGCGCAGAAGGACCCGCCCGCCCAGACGCTGAGCGGCGAGCTTCGTGATCCGCAGCAGCAGCTTCTGAGCGGCATCGGCGGCGACAACGGGATCACCGACGTGCCGACCCTCCAGCACCCGCGCTCGCCGACGCCCACGCCGGAGCTGCCCGAGGAGCCCGCACAGCGCTGAGCGAGCGGCGTAGGCGCCTCGTCGTCCTTGCGACCGCGAGCTGCGGTCAGCCCTCGAGCGAGGTCGACGACTCTTCGTGATGCTTCGTGGCGATCTCTCCGTCGCCGGTCAGCCGGCGCGGAGCCTGGGCGGCGGCTGCTTGCGCATGGATGACGGCGAGCGCGCGGCGAGCTGCTTCGACGGTGATGTCACGCGCCTCCACGATGATGGCCGCGACGCCCTCGACCTCGCCGCCCTCTGCGCCGGCCGCGAGCGCCACCGAGCGTGCGTGCAGCGCCATGTGACCGCGCTGGATGCCGTCGGTCGCGAGAGCACGCACCGCCGCGAGGTTCGATGCGAGACCGACGGCTGCCGCGACGGCCGCGAGATCGCTCGCCGACTCGACGCCCGCGATCTGCAGTGACAGGCGCGCGCTCGGGTGAACGCGCAGCGTTCCTCCGACCGTGCCGAGCGCGAGCGGCATCTCGAGGAAGCCGACGAGCGCGTCTCCGTCGCGCCGCCAGATGGAGAGCGGCGAGTACTGACCCGAGCGCGCTGCAAACGCGTGAGCGCCGGCCTCGACCGCGCGCCAGTCGTTGCCGGTGGCGATGACGACGGCGTCGACGCCGTTCATGATGCCCTTGTTGTGCGTGGCCGCGCGGTACGGATCGAGCTCCGCGAACCGGGAGGCGTTGACGATGCCGTCGATGACCGCCTGGCCGTCCATGTCGTCGGTGGCGAGCACATCGGCCGAGACCCGACAGCGAATGCGCACACAGCGCTTGTCGCAGAGGTTCGAGAGGATGCGCAGGCCGACGCGACCGTGCGCGAGGCTCGCCAGGCGATCGGCGACCGCCTCGGCGATGGTGTTGATCAGGTTCGCGCCCATCGCGTCGCGGCAGTCGACGATGACGTGCACGACGATCATCTCGTCTTCGGCCTTGCCGAGGGTGCGCACCTCGAGATCGCGCGCTCCTCCGCCGCGGGCGCAGAGGCCGGGGACGGCGCGATCGGCCTTCGCCAGGATCTCCTCCTTCGCGGCGAGGATGGCCTTGGTGGCGCGCTCGGCGTCCTTCACGTGCGTGAGCTGCACCTGGCTGATCATCAGCGGCTCGTCCATCTCGGCGCGGAAGCCGCCGGTGGCACGGACCATCTTCGCGGCGTTCGACGCAGCGGCGACGACGCTCGGCTCCTCGACGACCATCGGGACGACGTGGTCCTTGTCGTTGACGCGCACGTTGAGCGTGACGCCGTAGGGCAGGCCGTACGTCCCGAGGACGTTCTCCACGAACTTGTCTGCCGTTTCGGCCTCGAGACCTCCGCGGTCGAGCGCGCGAGCGATCTCGTGAGCCTCGACGCCCGTGGCCTCGGCGACGAGCTTGCGACGCTCGGCGACGGTGACCTTGTAGAAGCCCGGCAGCTGCGAAGTGCGCTTGATCATGACGAAGAGGTGACG
>JAYTZB010001583.1:0-4370 GCA_043742085.1 Polyangiaceae bacterium | reverse complement strand
CGCATGCCCTTGAACTTCTCGAGCGTCGCCTTGACGTAGAAGAGGCCGACCACGAGCCAGATCACGAACGCCGGCGTGTAGACCGACCGGAACGGCGCGAACTGCGCGCCGAGGTAGTACGGATGCTGCGTGTAGACGACGAGCAGCATCGCCATGACCGCGGTGATGGCGGTCCAGCGATACGTGGCGCGCTGCCAGATGGTCGGCGCCTTGATGACGCGCACGGCCTTCGGTGCTTCGCCCCGATACGCGGTCTTCAACGCGTCAGGGCTGCTCTCGTCGTCCGCGCTCACGCCCGTGGTGATAACGCGTCCGGGGCGGAAAGAGAATCGCTACGCTACTTCAGCGACGCGGTGACGTTCGCCTTCGTCTTCTCGATCGAGCCGAGGTCGACGAACGCGCGGTCCTTCATGACGACGAACGGGCGCTCCTCGAACGAGACGTGACCCTGGCCGTCGTGGTCGATGACCTCCAGCTTGCCCATGCCGTAGCCCATGGGTCCGCGGGAGTAGTAGTGCGCCTGGAGCGTGTAGGGGTACGCGCGCTTCTCGCGGGCGCCGCGGATGGTGAAGCACTCGGGACCGTAGCCCGTCGTCACGTCGGCGTAGAGCGAGCCGCCGGAGGGCAGGTTCGGCGTGCCGTAGTACGCGTGGCCGCCCTTGCCGTCGTAGATGTGGAAGTCGACGTCGTTGGCGTCCGTCTCCCAGACGAGGACGAAGCGAAGGCTCGGTGCGTTCTCCTCGCTGCCGCCGGCGGCGTGGAGCCTGGTCATGATCTCGTTGCGCCGCGCCGGGGCAGCAGCAGCCCACACCGATGCGATGAGACCGAGGTCCTCCTTGAGGATGCGATCGACGCCGCGAAAGCGTCCGACGGGGTAGCTCCGCATCGAGCCCTTCTTCATGGCCTCGAACGCCTTCTCGTGCTCGCCGGCCTTGAGCAGCGTGAACGCGTAGAGGCGATGGCTCGCGGGGTGATCGGGACGCTGCTCCGCTGCCTTGCCATAGGTGTCGGCGGCGAGCTTGATGGCGCCGGGGTCGGCGAGGCGCTCGAGGCGCTCGCCGGCGAACCGGCGCGAGTCGGCGCGGAACGAGAAGAGCTCGAGGATCGAGCCATACGCGCGCGCTGCGGTCTTCACGTCGCCGCGCGCTTCGTAGGTCTCGCCGAGCGCGACCAGCGCCATGATGTCGCCGGGCTGCTCGGTCTGCCAGCGCTTCGCTTCGTCGAGCGCGCCGTCCTTGTCGCCGTTACCGAGGCGGTCCATGACCACCTTGAAGCGGCCGTCGTAGGGCGAGGCCTTCGGCGCGTTGGTGGGATTGCTGTCGTCGGCGATGGCGGCGCCGGACGAGACGAAGTCGAAGGACGCCGTGAAGCGTGCGTCCCCCGTGCCCGGCGCCGGGAAGCGCAGCGCGCGGAACACGCCCTGCACGCAGCCCTTGAGCTCTGCGGACGGGCTCGTCGTGGCCTCGGCGCTCTTCACGTCGCCCAGCGCGTCGACCACCACGCGCACGTCCATGTGGCCGCGGACGGAGGGGTTGCTGGAGAGCTGACTGGTGTAACATGCACGCATTCGCGGCGCCGCCGCGCGCACCACGCGCTGGACCTCGCCCTGGTTGATGCCGCCTTCGATGACGAGCGCGCCGGGCCGGACCTGTGCGGTGTTGGTGGTGCTACCGCCGACGTCGGGCCGCGGCGTGGGTTGCGCGTGCGGCGGAGGAGCGCGACGTGGTTGGTCCGCCGCGAAGGGGTCGTCGCTCTCCAGGGCCCCCATCGACGGCCTGCGCACGGCGGCCGGAGGAGGAGGCGCGGCTGCGAGCGCCTCGCCGGCCGTTGCTCCGCTCGGGCCGGCTTGACGTCCCGCGGCGTTGCCGATGCCGGCGCCGAAGCCCTGCCCGGTGCCGCCGCCACCTTCGCCGATGCCAGAGAGGCCGATCATGCCGAGCTCGGAGGCCTCGTCGAGGGCGCGGGCGCGCTCCTCGGCGGGAGAGCCGGGAGCCGCCCCGTGTCCGTCGCGGCTGTCGGCCGCCGCGGCGCCGCGGTTGGCGCTGTCGTCACGAGCGGCAGCGCCGGCGGAAGCGCCCGTGCCCGTGGTGTCGGTGATGCCGCCCAAGCCCGGCGGCATGGCGGACGCCATCGCCGTCGGCGCGGCGGTGGCGGTGGCCACGGGCTCCGACGGTCGCGGCGACGCGGCGGCGGTGGGGGCCTCGGCCTTCTTCGCGCCGAACCGCCAGCTGCCCTCGCCGTTCTTCGCTTTGTCCTTCTCTTGCTCGGCGGCGGCGCGGGCCTGGCGTTCCTCCCACGACCGCGGCTCGTGATCGATGGCGATCCGCCCGTCCTTGACGGTGAGGATATCGACCGTGGCATTGCGATCGATGTTGAAGCGCGCGTAGTCGGCGTCGGTCTCGAGGACGAGCATCGCGGTGAGCGGGCTGAGCACGCGGTGCTGGGTGGAGAGCGCGATGATCTCGCGCTTGGTCGAGGCGGCGTCCTCGGTGGGCGCGTCGACCAGGCTCTGGATCTTTGCCTGGGCCCAGGCGCGCTCGACGAGCGGGCGATCGGTGGCCCTCAGATCCGGCGAGATCTGCTGCGTGCCGATGGTCACCTTCACGGGCTTGGCGGCGTCGATCCTCGCGTAGACCATGATCTCGTCGCCGGCCTGGAGGCCGTCGAGCGTGCGCGGCCATGACCACGTGGCGCCTTCGACCTTCACGGGAACGCCGGAGCTCGTCGCTTCGCCGAGGCGCCGCGCGAGAGCATCGGAGCCGAGCTTCGCGTCGAGGACCACACCGTCGCGATCGAGCACGCCGCGGACGACGGTGCGGAGGAATGCGTCGTCGCGGATGCCGCCGACGGCGATGGCGTCCATGCGCTCGACGCCGGCGTCGCGAAGGCGTTCGACCTTCTCCTTGAGCTTCTGGGCGTCGGTCTCACCGGCGGTGGCCACGCCGTCGCCGACCAGGACCACGCGCTTGGCCTTCGATTTCTTCGCCTGCTCGCCGGCCCAGGCGAGGGCCTGCTCGAAGTCGGACGCGCCGAGCGCCGCGCGCGCGATGATCGCGTTGACCTCCTTGTCGCCGAATCCGCCGGCCTTTCCCTCGTAGAGCGGGACGACCTCCTGGTCGAAGCAGGCGACGCTGATCGGCGCGTCGGGGTTCATCCTGGCGATGACGCTCTGGAGGAGGCGCGCCTGCTCCGGGAGGCCGAGGCCGCGGGAGGCGCTGGTGTCGACGAGCACGACGGCCGACGCGATGGGCTCGGGTCGCGACGTGGAGAAGGGAACGACGCGCGTGATCGCCATGTCGCCGCTGCGGAGGCCGGCGCTGCGCGGCAGCTTCTGTCCCTCGACGACGAAGTCCTGCGCGGGCGTGATGCGCTGCTGGTGGAGGCTGAAGCCGAGGTCGACCTTGCCGCCCGTAGCAGCCGCGTGGTTGCCGGCGGCGTGCACGTCGACGTCGAGCGTGCCCAGCTGCGGAAGACCGCGCAGCGGCAACACGTACGGAGCACCGGCTTCGATGGTCTCCGTGTAGGCGATCATGATCTCCTTGATGCCGTTCGCCGGGATCGGGAAGACACGCGCCGAGAACTCGTTGCCGGCGCCCTGCTCCATGAGCGCGGGGTCCTGCTTGCGATGGAGGAAGTCCTCGTAGGCGCGGCGCGCCGCCTGCTTCTCGACCACCTCGCCTTCCTGCCACATGCCGTTCACCTTCATGGCGAAGCGGCTGAGAGAGGCGCCCTGCGGGAGCGTGATGCGGAACGTGCCCTCGAGGATGCGCGACTCCGGGTTCTCGAACGTGAGGTGCAGCTCGGTGAGCGCGAGGGGATCCTCGACGACGGCGTTCGCGGAGAGCGACTGCAGGCGGAGGCCGGTGCCGTCGGACGACGTGAGCCGGATCGGGATCTCGGCCGAGGCGAGCGTCTTCGCGTCGGTGACCGAGACCGGCGTGATCTCGAGGCGCGTGCTGCTCGTGTCGCGTCCGCGGCCGAGCGTGACGGCGAGCACCGCGGCGATGGCCGTACAACCGAGGGCCCCGTACAGAAGAGTCTTCTCGTGCATTCGCGGTAGTCCTCGAGGTGGAGAGACGTGACAGACACGGGACACGGAAGAGGAGGGAAGGTTCCCCCTCGGCGGCCCGAGTCCCCGGGTCCAGGGTATGCGACGGCTCTGCGCCTGCTCATTACGAAGAAGAGCGCGGTTCGATCTACGGACGCTAAAACGGCAAAAATGACGCCAATTTCGCGGTCTCTTTCGCGGTCTCTTTCGCGATCACGAGGCGCTATCCTCGGGGAATGCGCCTGTCTGCGGCATTCGTCGTCGCCGCATCGCTTCTGACGCTCGCGGGGCCTGCCCTCGCCGAGACGAGCGAACGCGACCG
>JAYTZB010001582.1:0-2320 GCA_043742085.1 Polyangiaceae bacterium | reverse complement strand
TGTCTCGTCGGTGGGCGTGAGCGCCGGCGCGCTGTGGACGGGCCAGCTCGCGACGCTGCGCTCGGAGCGCCTCGCGAGCATGGTGATCCTCTCGGGCGGCGTCGGCGGCGTGGTGCGCGGCTGGTCGACCACCCCGCATCGCCTCCCCTCGCTCGTCTTGTGGGGAGGCCCGAGCGACATGTACCCGGCGAACGTCCCGATCATGAACTTCGAGGCGGCATCGCACAGCCTGATCTCGTCGCTCGGGACGGACGGCCACTACCTGCTGGAGTGCACGCACAACTGCGGCCACGCCGTTCCTCCCTTCGATGCTCCGGCGGCTGGAAGCGGCGGTCTCTTCTTCGATCCGGTGTGGCGCTTCGTCCTCGATCATCCGTACTGGCTGCCCGCCGCGAAGTCCCCGTACACGGGCAAGCCGCTCCCCTCCGCGTACCCGTCATGGTGCGGCCAAGGCGCAGGCAGCGCAGTGCCGCGCGCGAACGGCTCCGCCTGTAACTGAGCGGCGGCCTATGATGCGCGGATGCCTTCGCCGCTTCGAACCGCTGGCTGTCTGATCGCGGGCGCTGCGCTGCTCGGTTGCGTGCCCGACACCGTCGTCGGTCCTACGCCGCGCCCCGCCGCTTCTCCGCCCGCCGCGGCGTCCGCCTCGAACGCCGCGACGGACGCATCGGTCACCATCGTCGCCGTCAACGAGCACCAGGTCGCGCCCCGCACGCCGGTGCCCGCCGGGCCCCCGAAGTGGCGCAGCGTGCCCCGCGCGCAGAACGGCTTCTACGCCGTGCTCGATGGGATCTGCTCGCAGCTCGGAGCCGGCCGCGTCGGCAAGGACGTCGTCGTCCACTACGGCGGCGGACACAACCCGATCTACAACGACGGCGTGCGCGTCGGCGCGGCTTCGTTCATCGCGCTCCGCGACGACGGCCTCGAGTCCATCGGCGACCCGGTGATCGAATCGCCCACCGGCATCGCCGGCGCATCGCTCGACGACTTCTGGATCGCCGACTCCACGGGCTCGCGCTCGAGCGAAGGCGCCATCCTGCATCGCTACCGCAACGGCACGTGGAAGACGCACGCGAAGGACCAGACCAACCTCCACGCGTGGGTCGACGGCGGCATCATCGGCTCGCTCGGCTTCGCCGCCGCGAACGGCGACATCTGGGTCGAGGGCTCCACCACCAAGCCGCCACGAGCGCTCTGGGCCGACCTCCCCTTCCCTTCGCTCGCGGCGTTTCCCACCGGTGACGTCTTGATCATCGCCAACAAGGAGGCCGACGGAAGCCCCTCCTTCAGCGGCCCGCTCGTTGCCCGTCACTGGGCGCCCGGCAAGAAGGTCACCGAGCATGCGCTCGATCGTCTCCTCGGTCGCGATCCCGCCGACAACGGCGGCGCATCGAAGGTCTACGAGCTCGCGCCCGACGAGGTCTACGTCACGCGCAAGGATCACGTCGTGCGCTGGGACGGCTCCGCGTTCCACGCGCTCGCGAAGGCGAACAAGGGCGAAGGCATCACGCGCATGCGTCGCGCCGCGTCCGACGATCTCTGGATCCTCACGGACGGCGGCACCGTGCAGCGTCTCACCGCGACGAACGCCACCTCCATCGCCACGCCCGAGATCGTGGTCGACATGGACGGCGTCGAGAACGGCGGCGCGTGGATCGTCGGCAAGTCAGGCAAGCTGTATCGACGCGACGGCGAGGCGTGGAAGCCGATGCCGCTACCTGCGCCGCCGTTCACCGCCGGCTCGAGCATCAAGGCGAAGGCGGTCCTGGTGGCGTCGCCCGGCGACGTGCTGATCACCGGCATGTACTGGGAGAAGGGCCCCGGCTGGAAGGACCAGGAGCTCCACACCGTTCTCTTCCGCTCGAAGCCCGTGAAGGAGACGATGCGCTGCAACGAGCCCGATCCCGAGAACAACAACATCAACCTCGGGCACGGCTTCCAGTCCTGGCCGCCCATGGTGAATGCCACCAACGAGGCCGCCGCGCCGTGCGCCGCGCCGTTCGTGGTGCTCGCGCGACGCAGCAAGGCGATCAAGAACGACGACGACTGGCCTCGCCTGCGCGCCGCGCTCAAGGGCCATCCGGAGCTCGGTGACGTCGCGCTCGTCGACTTCGTTTCTGGCGACCGAACGCTCGTGGGCGCGAAGGCGAAGGATGTCGAGACCGCGAAGAAGATCGTCGCCGTCGTGGGCGCGAAGGAGCGGCTCCGCCCCGAGATCGTCTGCGGAGACCCGGAGCCCAAGCGCACGCTGGTCGTCGATCTCGTGACCGGCACGGCTGTCGCGAAGTGACGGCGCGCGCGCTGCTCGCAGCGATCGCGA
>JAYTZB010001581.1:0-2869 GCA_043742085.1 Polyangiaceae bacterium | reverse complement strand
GGCCGCGGGAGCGGTCCGGGCGTGCGCACCATGTGGGACACTTCACGGACCGAAGAACTTTCGGCCCCCTGACGCGTCTCCAACCCAAGGAAATGGATGTCTTCCATGAGCGGCGCGCGGACGCCCGGCGCCAGGCCGGCTCCTCAGCCCACCGACGAGAGCCTGATGCTCCGGTACCAGGAGGGCGACCGCGCGGCGTTCGGCGTGCTCGTGAAGAGGCATCAAGGGCCGCTCTTCAACTTCGCGTTCCGTCAGGTCCGCGTCGCGCAGCTGGCCGAGGACGTCGTGCAGGAGACCTTCGTGCGCGTCGTGCAGAACGCTGCCGACTTCAAGCACGAGGCCCGCTTCACGACGTGGGTCTACACGATCACGCGCAACCTCTGCATCGACCAGCTCCGAAAGCGTGCGCTCCGCAAGCACCCGTCGCTCGATCAGTCGAGCGGAGAGGAAGGCGACGGGCCGACGCTGGGCGAGCAGATCGCGGACCCGCGCGCCAGCGTCGAACGCGAGGCGACGGGCACCGAGCTGAAGGAACGCATCGCGCGTGCGGTGGACACGCTCCCCGACGAGCAGCGGGAGGTCTTTCTCATGCGCGAGGTGGTGAATCTCCCCTTCAAGGAGATCGCCGAGATCACCGGGGTCCCCGAGAACACGGTGAAGAGCCGCATGCGCTATGCGCTGGAGCGTCTCCAGGAGGCGCTCGCCGAATACGAGGACTACGCACGAGCGCTCCGCTAGCGCGCCCCAGCTAGCCAGCCGGCATTTCAGTCTTAAACCTACTAGAAGAGAGAAAACGAGACGGCGATGGATTGCGAGAAGTTCGACCCCCTACTCCTCGACGAGCTCTACGAAGAGCTCGACGAGGTCACGAGCGCGGCGGTCAAGCGCCACGTGTCGGGGTGCGCTCGCTGCGGGCCGGTGCTGGAGGGCATGCGTCGGGCGCGAAGCCTCGCGGCGCTCCCCATGCTGGTGCGCCTCGAGCTCCCCGATGGCCTCGAGGACCGGATCCTCGCGTCGGTGAAGGAAGCGGAGAAGGAATCGCAGAAGGTGGTGCCGCTCTTCAGCAGTCGCGCCGCGGATGCCGAAGGCGACCACGGTCCGCAGAGCCGCGCCTCGCGCGCGCTTTCATGGGCGGGCAGCTGGGCGATGCGCCCGCAGACGGCGATGGCCGCGGTCTTCCTCCTCATGATCGGGACGAGCGCGTTCGTGATCCGTTCGCGACACTCGAGCGAGCGTGCAGCTTCGGTGTCCGTCACGGAGCTCGGTGAGCCGGCCGCCGCCGCGCCGGGCGGCCCCGACGAGCACGACTCGCTCGACAGCAAGGCCGCTGCTGCTGCTCATGGGCCGAACCAGCCCGCGCCGATCACGGCACCTCCCGCGGCGACGGTCGCCGCGCAAGGAAGCCCGGTCGCGAGCGCCGGCGGTGCGCTCGCCCTCGGAGGTCCGGCAGATCCGAACGCCAACGCGGGCTTCGTCGACGGCCTCACCGCCGGCAAGGGACGCAGCAACGCGAAGGACGACACGACTGCGTTCGGCAGCGCGCTCTCCGCTAGCGCCGGCGACAACGAGGCCGACAAGAACAAGGCCGGCAAGGAAGAAGGCCAAGCGCGCGCCGAGAAGAAGACCGCGACGCGCGGCGCATACGCTCCTGCTCCGCCGTCGAACATCGGGAACGCGGCGGCGCCTGCCGGTGCGCTCTACCCACCGGCGCCGGCGGGCGGTGATGGCGCGGATCGCGATTACGCGCCGCGCGGCCAGAGCGTCGCGCCGCCGCTGACCAAGTCGGGCGCAACCGATCCCCAGGACGGCTTCTCCG
The DNA here is from genome assembly GCA_043742085.1 of Polyangiaceae bacterium. Lineage (GTDB taxonomy): Bacteria > Myxococcota_A > Polyangia > Polyangiales > Polyangiaceae > Labilithrix. The sequence goes on along the minus strand of JAYTZB010001581.1, from coordinate 1,053 downwards.
CCGGCATGGCCGCGTATCGTTCGCGCAACTTCGCGGAGGCCACGCGACAGTTCGACAGCGCGTCGCGCACCGGCGATCAGAATGCTGCGCTGTGGGCCGCGAAGTCCGTGAAGGACGGCAACGGCGGATGCGGCGCAGCGCTCCCGCGCTTCGATGCCGTCGCGCAGAAATCGAGCGGTACGTGGCTCGGCAACGAAGCGACGCTCGAGTCTGCGCGCTGCCAGATCGCCATGGGCCAGCTCGACCCCGCGCGCGAGAAGCTCGCGAAGCTCACGGGCGTGCCCTCGCATGCGGCGCCCGCACAGCAGGCGCTCAACGAGCTGAATCAGGTCGCGACCAAGCGCGAAGCCGAGCGCGCGAAGGCCTCGGGCGGCGGCGGTTACGGCCGCCCCGCCACCGCCGCTCCGGCACGCGCCCCGGCGAAGCCGGCAGCGACCGCGGGTAGGCCTGCCGCCGACGACGCGAACAAGGCCAACGGCTTCTGAGCGCGCGCGGTCGGATGGTCGCTCACGACGTCGCTCGGCGCACCGCCGCCACTCTCGACGACGAGGAGCGCGCGCTCGCTGCGTGGCGCGAGCACGACGCGAAGTATGCCCTGCACGACGCCGATCGTGACGCGATCGCCAGCTCGGATGCGCCGCGCGCGCTCGTCCTCGAGCTCCTCGCGAGGCCGCGGCCCGGCCGCGATCTCTACAACGCTTGCTTGCGCCTCGGCCGGCTGCTCGCCGATGCGGGCGCGTCTCCATCGCTGGTCGTTGCGACCATCGACGGAGCCGCCCATGCGCTCGCCGCCGTCGCCATCGGCTGTGACCTCGAGTGCCTCGCGCCGGCACGGGCCTCGGTCGCCGAAGGTTACTTCGCGGTGATCATCGAGGGCGAACGCGCCACGGCGCGACGCGCGTGGGACTACCCGGCCTGTGCCGTCCGGGTCACGAAGGAAACGGTGGCCATCGTGGCTGGCTACCCCGCGGACGACGGCGAAGGCCTGGCCGATTGGTCGGCGCGCGTCGCTCTCGCGGTCTCCCGCGAGGGCTACAAACAGGCGGTGCTCGC
>JAYTZB010001580.1:0-1895 GCA_043742085.1 Polyangiaceae bacterium | reverse complement strand
TCGTCGTCGGCGAGGCCGGCGTCCGCGTGCACGTCCCATCCGCCACGGCCGCCGAGAAGGAAGCCTTCCGCTTCATGTCGTCGTCGGCGTCGACTGAGCGACCCAAGGCGCGGCTCGTCGCGGGCGTCGCCGACGCGATGCGCGCCGCTCACGCCGCCGGCGGCAAGGTTCTCTTCGTCGGCGGTCCCGCGATCGTCCACTCCGGCTCCGCGCCGGTCCTCGAGAAGCTGGTGCGCGACGGCTGGATCGACGTGCTCTTCGCCGGTAACGCGCTGGCCGCGCACGACATCGAGGCGGCGATGTACGGCACGTCACTCGGCGTCGATCTCGCACGCGGCGAGAGCGTCCCGCACGGCCACCAGCATCACCTCCGCGCCATCAACCGGGTGCGTCGCGCCGGATCGATCGCCGAGGCCGTGCACCAGGGCCTCGTCACGCGGGGCGTCATGCACGCGTGCATCACGAAGCCGATACCCTTCGTGCTCGCGGGATCGATCCGCGACGACGGCCCGCTCCCCGACGTCTTCACCGACGCCGTGAACGCTGCCGACGCCATGCGCGAGCTCGTGGCCGGCGTCACCGTCGCCATCATCGTCGCCACCACGCTGCACGGCGTGGCGACCGGCAACATGCTCCCCGCCACCGTGTCCACGTTCTGCGTCGACAGCGACTCCGACACCGTGATCAAGCTCGTCGACCGAGGTACGCACCAGGCGGTCGGCATCGTGACCGACTGCGAGTACTTCTTGAGCGAGCTCGCCCGCGTCCTGTAGTAGCTTGCCGGCCCATGCGGGCCTGGATTTACGCGGTTTTCCTTCTCTCGGGGTTCGCCGCGCTCCTCTACCAGATCGTCTGGCAGCGCGCGCTCTACGCGATCTACGGGATCAACATCGAGAGCGTGACCATGGTGGTCACCGCCTTCATGCTCGGCCTCGGTGTCGGAAGCGTGGCGGGCGGCGTGGTCTCCAAGGACCCGAAGCGTCCCGTCCTCCTCATGTTCTCGCTCGTCGAGCTCGGCATCGGCCTCTTCGGCGCGGTCTCGCTGAGCGTGTTCCACGTGGTCGGCGAGGCCACGCTCGGCATGAGCGCCGTTGCCACGTTCGTCGTCACGTTCCTGCTCGTGCTCGTGCCGACGCTGCTCATGGGCAGCACGTTGCCGCTCCTCGTCGCGCATCTCGTGCGCTCCAGCAAGAACGTCGGCAAGAGCGTGGGCACGCTGTACTTCGTCAACACGCTGGGCTCGGCGTTCGCGTCGGCTGCGGCGGTGCTGTTCGTCATGAAGAGCGCGGGCCTCAAGGGCACCGTGCAGGCCGCCGCGGTGCTCAACATCACGGTGAGCCTCCTCGCCTACGTCGCGCACCGTCGCTCGCAGCGGCCGGGCGAGATCGCGGCCACGCTCGCGGCGGCAGCACGCGCCACCGCCGAGCCCGCCGACTCGGAGCCCGTCACGTGAGCTTCGTCCTCGCGCTCGTCGTCGCCGGCGTGAGCGGCTTCATCGCGCTGTCGTACGAGATCGTCTGGTACCGCGTCATCGCCTACGAGAGCTGGGGCCTTCCCGGCGCGTTCGGGCTCCTGCTCGCAGCGTATCTGCTCGGACTCGCCATCGGCTCGCGCATCGCCGGCGCGTTCTGCAAGGACGACGCGAAGAGCGGCGACAAGCGCCAGCTCCGCGCGCTCGCGGTCTTCGCGCTGGTCGCGAACGTCGCCGCGTGGGCGGTCGTTCCGTTCTTCGGGATCACCGCGAAGACCGGCGGCGACTGGCCCGCCGCGCTCGTGCTCGTCGTCATCGCGGCGGGGCTGCTCGGCGCGATCCTCCCCCTGGTCGCGCACTTCGGGATCCCCGCCGACGACCAGGCCGGGCAGCGCCTGAGCTACGTGTATCTTGCAAACATCGT
>JAYTZB010001579.1:0-2999 GCA_043742085.1 Polyangiaceae bacterium | reverse complement strand
GAGGCGCGCGATCTTCAAGAGCAGGTAGTTGCGCTCCGGGATGCTCGCGGTCTTCTCCGCCGCTGCTGCGTAGAAGGGGAGAGCGGCCGCCACCTTGCCCGCGCGCTCGAGGAGGTGGGCTCGGACAGCGTCGAGGCGATAGTGATCCTTGATCCGGGGATCGCGATCCAGCTTCTCGAGGAGCGTGAGCCCGTCGGCCGGTTCGCGCGCCATCGCCACGGCCACCGCGTGGTTCAACGCGACCATCGGGTTGTCGGCCATGCGCATCAGCACCGTGTAGAGCGCGACGATCTGCGGCCAGTCGGTGTCCTCGACGCGCGTCGCCTCGTCATGGACCGCGGCGATGGCGGCTTGAAGGAGGTACGAGCCAACCGAGCCACGCGTCATCTCTTCGGTCACGAGCCGCACGCCCTCCGCGATCGCTTCCTTGTTCCACAGCGACCGGTCCTGCTCGTCGAGCGGGATGATCTCGCCGTTCGGGCCCGATCGCGCGGCGCGTCGCGCGTCGGTGAGGAGCATGAGCGCAAGCAGGCCGCTCACCTCGCCGTTGTCCGGCAGGAGCTCGTGGGCGGCGCGCGCCAGACGAATCGCTTCGCTCGAGAGATCGACGCGCTGGTGCGCTTCGCCCGAGCTCGTCGCGTAGCCCTCGTTGAAGATCAGGTAGAGCACGTGGAGGACCGCGCCGAGGCTCGCGTCTCGCTCGCCGGCCGGCGGCATCACGAAGCCCACGCCGGAGGTCTTGATGCTCTGCTTCGCGCGGCTGATCCGCTGCGCCATCGTCGCCTCCGGGACGAGGAACGCGCTCGCGATCTCCGTCATCGTGAGCCCACCGACCGCGCGCAACGTCAGCGCGATGGCAGACGGACGCGTGAGCGCCGGATGGCAGCACATGAAGAGGAGGACGAGCGCGTCGTCCTCTTCCACGTGGGCTTCGTCGGGCGGCGGTACCACGTTCTCTTCCGGGGGTGTCTCGAGGACGATCTTCGTCTCACGCCGGCGGCGCGCCGACTCGGACCGCTTCTGATCCACGAGCTTTCGAGCGGCGACCTGGATGAGCCACGCGCGAGGGTTCTCGGGGACACCGGTGCGTGGCCACTCGACCGCAGCGGCGGTGAGCGCTTCTTGCACGGCGTCCTCGGCGGCGTCGAAGTCCCCGTACCGGCGGACGACGGCGCCGAGCACCTGCGGTGCGAGCTCGCGCAGCAGGTGCTCGCCGGTCGTGCTCACAGCGAGTCGGGCGGCGCGCTCATCACCTGACGCACTTCGATCGTGATGCCGAGCGGCTTGCCACCGGGGCCGGGCGCGGTCGACGCCTTGCCTGCGATGGCATAGGCGCGCTCGGCGTTCTCGACGTCGACGATCCAGTAGCCCACGAGGAACTCCTTCGACTCGGCGAAGGGGCCGTCCGTCACCTCCGGCGCGCCTTCGCCGCCCGGCGCGCGGACGATGCGCGCCTGCCCCGGAGGCGCGAGGCCTTCCGCGCCGACGAGCTCGCCGGCTTCGCGGAGACCCTTGTTGAGGTCCTTCATGAACTGGATGTGCGCCCGGAATTCCTCGGGCTTCCACGAATGGATCTGGTAGTCGCCGCTGCCGCGAGGCGCGTGCATCATCAGCATGAATTTCATCGTCGGTTCTCCTTCCTGCGTGCGGGCGGCTTGCGCGTCAGACGCCGTCGAACGCGGCCTGGAGCTTGCCGAGATCGAGCTTCTGCATGCCCATCATCGCCTTCATGGCGCGGCCCGCCTTCGCCCGATCGCTGTTTCCGAGCAGTCCGCCGAGCTGCCTCGGAATGATCTGCCAGGACATGCCGAACCTGTCGACGAGCCAGCCGCAGCGGCTCTCCTTGCCGCCGTTCTCGGTCAGCGCGGTCCACATGCGATCGATCTCCGCCTGCGTGTCGACCTGGACCATGAGCGAGAAGCCCTGCGCGAAGGTGAACGACGGGCCGCCGTTCATCGCGATGTAGGTCTGGCCGAGCAGCTCGAAGGTCACCGAGAAGACGGCGTCGCCGTGCCGCGAGGTGTCCTTGATCTTCCCGTCGAACAGCGACGTGTAGAGCTTCGCGGCCTCTTCGGCCTGGGTGTCGTAGGTGAGGAACGTGGTGATCGAGGTGGTCATGGTCGGCTCCGCGTGTATCCGCCAGACTGTCCCGGCGTCATCCAGAGGACGGAGCCGATCACCGTTTCTCGACATCACCAGGTACGATTTCTCAGTCGAGCTCCGGCTCGACGAGGCGGACGTCGATCTCGAGCGTCCCGCCCAGGATCTCCGTGTAACGCCGGCAGATCGAGATCGCCTCGTCCATTCCCGAGAGATCCAGCACCACGAAGCCGCCGATCAGCTCCTTCGACTCCGCAAACGGGCCGTCGATGACGTGGAGGTCGTTGTTGCTGAAGACGAGGCGCTTGGCCGTGGCGCTCGGCTGGAGGCGCATCGATCGGACGAGAACGCCGGCCTTGGTCATCTCGGTCTTCAGCCGGGTGAGGTCGGCCTTCTGCTTTGCGGTGCGCCCGGGGCCCTCCGTCGTCGCGTCCGCCTTCTCGATCAGCAGGATCTGGAGCGGCGGATTCTCCGGCGCGGGCATCATGCCGATGTCCCAGGGCTCGTTGATCTTGCCGAGCTCGATCTCTCCGTCGCCGAGGATCTTGCCGTAGCGCTCCGCCCAGCCGATGGCCTCCTCGCGCGTCTGGACCTTGAGCAACAACGTCGCTGCCGGCAGCTCGTGCTCGCCGCGGTACGGACCCTGCTTCACGGTGCTGCGCCCGTCGCGGAAGACGAGACGCGTGCGCGTCTTGCTGCCGCTCAGCCCGGCGCCGTCGATCAGCTTGCCGGCCTTCGCGTGCTCGCCGATGAAGGCGCCCATCTTGGTGATGAGCTCCATCGGCGGCTTCTCGCCGGCTTCGGTCTTCGGATCGTTCTTGTGCATGATCATCATGTGCATGGGGAAGCTCCTCTTCGCTCATACGACGCGCGGACCGCGAGCCAATCGACGGGACTGG
>JAYTZB010001578.1:0-3535 GCA_043742085.1 Polyangiaceae bacterium | reverse complement strand
TCGCGATGGCGGGCGACGGGATCAACGACGCGCCTGCGCTGGCGAGCGCAAGCGTGGGCATCGCGATGGGCGCCGGCAGCGACATTGCGATCGAGAGCGCCGGCGTCACGCTCGTGAAGGGTGACCTGCGGGGCGTCGCTCGCGCGCTGACGCTCGGGCGGAAGACCATGCGCAACATCCGCGAGAACCTCGGGCTCGCCTTCGGCTACAACCTCCTCGCCATCCCGGTCGCCGCCGGCGCGCTCTATCCGGTGTTCGGCATCGTCCTCAGCCCGATGGTCGCGGCCGCGGCGATGAGCTTCAGCTCGGTCTCGGTGATCACGAACGCACTGCGCCTCCGGTCGGGCGCCCGCCGCGCGTGATGGCGGGTGCTCGAGGCTCGGCGCACGCGAGCGCGTGGGTGGGCGCGCCACGACTGCGCTGCGCAGCACGCCCTGCGGGGTCGTCGTCGCGCGCGGCCACCGCTCGCTGCGCTGCAGGGCGCCCACGCTCGTCACAGAGCACGAGCGGACCAACGAGACGACTGCCATGAGCTTCGTGGGATGATCGGTACCGCGGCGAGACGTACGCGTCCGGCACCGAGCTGAATGACTTCCTGCGCGCGTCGGCGATGCGAATCCCGCCCGGGCCGCGTGCTCTGCCTGGCGGAGGGAGAAGGTCGGAACGCCGTGTTTCTGGCCTCTCTCACTACGAAGTCACTTCGGTAGACCGATCGAGCGAGGGACGCACGCGCCGACTCGGGGTCGTTCACGCGGCCAGGCTGCCGATCGCGCGCCTCAGGCGTTCCTCTGCCGCGGTCGCTACTGCGGCGATTCCATCGACGCCCTCGACGATCTGGAACATCGCGCGCGGTGATGCGGCGGACACCACGACGTCCGCGCCGTCCTGCGCGACTACGACGTTGCACGGAAGAAGAAGACCGATCGCCGGCTCTTTCTGGAGCGCTTCGTGCGCGAGCTTCGGGTTACACGCACCGAGAATGAGGTAGGGCTCGATCTTCACGCCGAGCTTCTTCTCGAGGGTCGCCTGCACGTCGATCTCGGTGAGGATGCCGAAGCCCTCACCCTTGAGGGCCTCGGTTACACGCTCGCGCGCGCCTGCGATGGTGGTTCCGCGAAGGCGGACGGTGATCCCGTAGGGGACGTCGAAATTCATCGGTCTTGCTCCAAGGTTGGTGAGTGACCGTTTGCCAGATGCGATTGCCATACCGCGGACGACACCAGTGATCGGGGGTCGCAGCCGAGATATGTTTCACGTTCGATCTGTTAGAAACGTGATGTGAAACATGACGACAGGGTCCTCGCCGCGTCCCGGCACGGGCTCGCGAGCGCCGAGACGCACCGCGCGCTCCGCAAGGAAGTCCACGCCGGCAGGTTTCGCGCCGACCTGCTCTACCGCCTCCGCGTCATCCCGATCTTCTTGCCGCCGCTCCGCGAGCGCCCCGGCGACTTGCGCTTCTCTGTGACAAGCTCGCGCTCGACATGAGCCCCGGCCGGCGCCGCAAGATCGAGCGAGTCTCGCCTGCGGCGCTCGAGGTGCGCGCGCGTCACGCCTGGCCGGGAAATGTGCGCGAGCCGCGCAACGTCCTCGCCTACGCCTACGCAACCGGCGACGGACCCGTCCTCGTGCCCTCCGATCTTCCCCCGGAGCTGCTTGCTCCCGAGTCGACACTGGCTCCTGCGCCTCCCGACGAGAGCGACTCCGTCCTGGACGTGGCGCGACTACGCGACGCCCTTCGTCTGGCGAACGGCAATCGGGGACATGCGGCGGCGGCGCTCGGGATCAGTCGGGTCACCTTGTGGCGGCGCATGCGTGAGCAGGGTCTGCTGCGCACGAGATGAGAGTCGGCCGTCCTCCATCTCGTACGTAGCGTCGAACACGTCGAGCGAACGATGGTCGTGAGTGACGATGACGACCGCGGTGCCCTGCTCGTGCGCCACGCGGCGAAGCAGCTCCATCACGGCGCGCCCCCGCTCCTTGTCGAGGGCGGCGGTCGGCTCGTCGGCCAGGATCAGCGAAGGGGCGTTCGCGAGGGCGCGGGCAATCGCGACGCGCTGCTGCTCTCCGCCGCTCAGCGTGTTCGGGTACGCGTCGCCCCGGTGCGCGATTCCTAGGTAGTCGAGGAGCTCGTTGGCGCGCGCGCGCGCAGGGTACTTCTCACCGAACTCGCAGGCGATCTCGACGTTGCTCCGGGCGCTCAGAAAGGGGATCAGATTTGCCTTCTGGAAGACGAACCCGATGTGCGAGCGCCTCAGGTCTCCCACGTCGGCGATGGGCCGGCCGTCGCCTACGACCCGCACGCCGTTCATCCAGAGGTCGCCGTGGTCTGCGCGTGTGACGAGCCCCAGCACCTTGATGAGCGTGGACTTCCCGGAGCCGCTTGGACCGAGAAGCGCGACGACCTCGCCGCTGCGGAGCACGAGCTCGACGTCGCGGAGAGCCCACACTTCGGTGTCCCCGGTCCCGTAGCGCTTGTCGAGATGCTCGGCGCGAAGTGCTTCCATGTCAGCTCTCGAGCACCGGGCCCGGGTCGATGCGAAGCGCGTAGACGATGCCGGCGACGCTCGCGATCGTGCTCACGACGAAGAGGAGGAGGGCGACGCCGATGACGCTCGCCTCGGTGAGGACGACGCGGCGCGGAAAGCTTGGAAACGCCTCGCTCCCGATGGCGAGCGCAACGCCATAGGCGACGACGGCCATCGCCCAAGCTCTCGTTCCGCGATCAACGCGGCCGAGGAGTCGTCGCCGAGGATGCGTTGCGCGTCGGCGATGGTGGCGAGCACGACGGCGTCGCCACCCGAGCCGAGGAGCTGGCTCGTGAGGCCGACGACGCGGTAGTCGTCATGACCGAGGCGCAATACCTCGCCGATCGAGACGCCGAGCGAGGCATCCGCGATGAGCTCTCCGTGCGCCTGCTGGAGCGCGTGACCCTGGACGATGGCGAGCTCATCGCCGCGATCCTCGGGAAACGCCAGTCCGACGAGGGCGAAGCGGAGCTGCCCATTCCCGTGCTCGCGCTGGAGGACCTGCATCGTGAACGCGCGCGCCGAGAGGACGCCCGGGACCGCCGCGACCCGGAGCTCGAGCGATGGATCGAGCCGCGATGGATCCGCGAAAGGGCCACGGGTGCCGCGCTGGACCACCCAGAGGTCAGCGTTCGTGCGATCGAGGAGGACGGTCGCGTCGTCAACGAGGCCCTGATAGATCCCAGCCATCGCGAGGACCACCGTGAAGAGCAAGCCGACGACGGCGCTCGTCGCCGTGAACCGACCGAAGTGATGGCGGATGTCGCGGAACGCGAGGTTCATGGCTCGGCGCTCCAGCGACGGCCGACGGTGAGCGCCACCCCCGGGCGCACCTCTCCCAGGACGACGTCGCCCCGCACGAGACCCGACGTGACCTCGGCCATGTCACGACCGATCGCGCGGACCTGCACCGGAGCACGCGCGATCTTTCCCGCTCGGTCGACGAACGCAAACGCGCCGGTAGAGCCCCGCCCCAGGAACGCGAGCGGAATGCGGGTCACATTCGCACG
>JAYTZB010001577.1:0-4233 GCA_043742085.1 Polyangiaceae bacterium | reverse complement strand
TCGCTCACCACGAAGAACCTCGGCGCGGACACCGCCGCGGGGGCCGAGCTGCGCCTCTTCGACACCGTCCACGAGGGACACGCCCGCGCCCAGCGCGACGCGCTGGAGAGCGGCGACACGTACGTGATCCCCCCGGGCGGCACGACGCCCCTCGGCACGCTCGGATTCGTGAGCGCCGGGCTCGAGCTCGCCGAGGACGTTCGCGCCGGGCGCGCGCCGGCGCCGCGACGCATCTACATCGCGCTCGGCCTCGGCGGCAGCGCAGCGGGGCTCGGCCTCGGATGCGCGCTCGGCGGGCTGCGCACAGAGATCATCGGCGTTCGCGCCTCGAGCCCAGGCAGCGTCACCGCCGCCACGCTGCGCGCCATCCACGACGAGACCATCGCCTTCGCCCGCGCCCGCGGTCCCAGCTTTCCCGAGCTCACCACGGAGGCCGCGAACGTGCGCATCGACGGACGCTTCACCGGCGCCGGATACGGAGCTCCGAGCGACGCGGGCAACGACGCCATCGCTCGCGCCCACGACGCCGAAGGCTGGGACCTCGATCCCGTGTACACGGGGAAGGCCCTCGCGGCGCTCCTCGATGACGTACGCACCGAGCCCGCTGGCCGCGGCGCAGGGCGAGGCGCAGGGCGAGGGCCAGGGCGAGGCGCAGGGCGAGTCGCAGGCCCTCTCCTCTTCTGGAACACGATGAGCTCGCGCGCCGTCGCGAGCACCGATGTCCCCGCTGCCTTCCGGAGATTCGCGAGATGACGCGATGATGCCGCGATCCACGGTGATTGGCGTGCTGGCGCTCGCGGTGACGTACGCGCTCGCGTGCCGAGGCACGCACGACGACACGACACGCGCGCGCATGCCCGAGCCGGCGGACGCGAGCGTGGCGACCGCAACGGCAACCGCAGGCGGCGCCGACGCCGGAGACGCGCGCTACGTACGCGACGACTCCGTCGGTCCATGGATCGCGCGGCTGTCCGAGAGCCCCGGCGATTTCCCGAGCGAGAACTACGTCACCAACGAGGCCTCGCTGCTCGACGTGGCGGCGGCGCTCCGTGATCCGAAGCTCCACGACCGCGGCTACGTCGGCGTGGGGCCCGAGCAGAGCTACACGTATCTCGCGATGCTCGAGCCACGCGTCGCGTACATCGTCGACATCCGGCGCGGCAACCTCCTCGAGCACATGATGTTCCGTGGCTGCTTCGAGGCCGGAAAGACCCGCGCCGAGTTCCTGACCGCGCTCCTCGCCCGACGCGTCCCGGCGGTCACCGGCGCGATCACCTCCGCCACCGACGCCGGCACGGACGCAGGCTTCGCCGCGCTGGACGCTGCGTTCCGCGCCGCGCCCCCCGACGCGGTGCTTCGCGACGAAGGCATCGCCCGAACCAAGTCCTTGCTCGATCGACTCGTCGTCGCGCACACCGCGAGCGACGACAAGGCGATCACGCGGCTCCACGAGGCATTCGCCAAGCACGGCCTCGGAATCGCATACACGATGCTCGACAGCGGACGTCGGTACCCGCGGCTCGGCGAGACCCTCTCCGCGCGCGATCCCGACGGCAAGCCGGCGAGCTTCCTCGCGTCAGAGGAGATCTACACGCGCGTTCGTCGTCTGGTGGTCGAGAACCGGGTCATCCCCGTGGTCGGGGACTTCGGCGGCAAGCACGCGCTCCGCGCGGTCGCGGAGGACATGCGCGCTCGTGGCGTGAAGCTCGGTGTATTCTACACCTCCAACGTCGAGCAGTACCTCTTCGAGCAGAAGACCTACGGCGCGTTCGTCGAGAGTGTCCGCGCGATGCCGCGCGACGACGCGAGCCTCATGGTCCGCGTCTGGTTCGACGCAGGAAAGGCCCATCCCGCGCAGCGCCCGGGCCTTCGCACGACGCAGCTCACCATCCCGGCGAACGCCTTCCTCGCGCGGGCTACGAAGAAGCCGTTCCTCTACTACTGGGACGTCGTGAACCAGACCGCGGAGTAGGCTGGCTCTTCTGATACTTTGCTCTCGATGGCAGCGAAGACGAAGAAGAAGCCCGCGGCGAAGACGAAGAAGCCCGCGGCCAAGAAGGCGCCGGCGGCCAAGAAGCCCGCGGCCAAGAAGAAGACCGCCAAGGCGCCGCCGCCTCCGGCGATCGCCATCGTCAAGAAGCCGAAGCGGCCCGCGAAGGCGAACAAGCCGCCCGCGATCCCGCACCAGAAGACCATCTTCGTGCCGGTGGTCAAACCGCCGCCGAAGCCCAAGGCGACCATCTCGCGCGCGAAGGCGGTACAGCTCGCGAACACGTTCCTGACCGCGAACGTCGGAAAGGCGGCGCTCTATGCGCCCCGCGCGTCGCGGTTCCGCCTCGGCCGCATCGTCGATCAGGACGGCATCATCAACGTCCTCTTCTGCCACGAGGCCGACGACCACGATCCCGTGATCACGAGCCTCGGCGCGAAGTGCCTGGAGGCGCTCGTCGCGACGCACCCGCAGCTGCGCGCGTTCGAGATCGAGGTGCAGACGATCCGCATGTGAGCAGACGCTCGTCGACCCGTCGCCGCCGCGTCCTCGTCAACGAGCGTCGCGCGCGGTGGTGAGCGGTCTGCGCTCCGGCAACGCGAACCCGAACGTGGCGCCCTCGTCGGGGCGGCCCTCTGCCCACACCCTGCCGCCGTGACGCGCGACGATGCGCTGCACGAGCGCCAGCCCCACGCCGGTGCCCTCGAAGTCCTTGTCGGAGTGGAGCCGCTGGAACACCCCGAAGAGCTTGTCGGCGTACCTCGGATCGAAGCCAGCGCCGTGATCGGTCACCGTGTACCGGACCTCGCCGTCCTCGCGGCTTCCGGCGACCTCGATCTTCACGACCGCCCTGCGACGCGAATACTTCACGGCGTTGTCGAGCAGGTTGACCCAGACCTGACGCAAGAGGTCGACGTTCCCGACGGCGGAGGGCATCTCGCCCATGGTGAGCTCCATGGCGAGCGCACCATTCGCCGCCCGGAGCCCCGTGACGACGCTCTCGACGAGGTCGCGCATCGCGACATCCACGAGCGGCTGGAGCGCGTGATGACCGAGCCTCGATAGACGCAGCAGCGCGTCGATCAACTGATCCATGCGCTGCGCGTTCCTGCGGATCGCGCCGAGCGTATGGATGGCATCTGGGTCGAGCTTGGGGCCGTGGTCCTCCTCCAGCATGCGCGAGAAACCGTCGATGGCGCGGAGGGGCGCGCGGAGGTCGTGCGAGACCGAGTAGGCGAACGCCTCGAGCTCGCGATTCGCGATCTCCAGCTCCTGCGTACGTTCGGCGACGCGCCGCTCGAGGCCGTCGACGAGTCGGCTGACGTCGATCGCGAGGGCCGCGCGCTCGGCGAGGTCCTGGACGAGGTGAAGATCCTCTCGCGTGTAAGGCGGGCGTGACTTGCTCGTGCGGAAGAGCGACAGGTACCCGAGGTTGATGCCTCGTGCGCGGAGGCGCGCGACGATCATGCCGGTGATGCCGATCTTCTCGAAGACCGAGACGAAGCGCGGAGCGATGCGCTTCTTGAGCTCCTCGATGTCGAGATCGGGCATGAAATAGGGCTCGCCGGTGGCGATCACCTGGCCCGAGATCCCCTCGCCCAGCTTCAGCGGCGTGCTGTCGTGGAAGTCGCGCAGGTAGTCGTTGATCTCCGGATCGGGGTGATAAGTGGCGACCGGGACGAGCGCGTTGTCCTCGATCAGCCGGATGTTCACGGCCTCGCCGACGAGCTCCGAGAATCGCCGTGCGACCACGCCGAGGAGTCGCGCGAGATCGGTGCTCGCCTCGGCGAATACCTGCGCCGACTCGGCGAGAGCCTGCAACCGATTCGCGTGACGTTCCTCGTCCGAGCCCACGTCGTCCAGTCTACCACCACCCCAGCGGCTGTCCGCGACGGGCCTCAGCGCGACAGTCATCCATGAGCTAACCGCCCTTGCCCTCGTCGGGTTTGCCGTTCTTGATTGGGCGTTTGTATGGCTTCGGCGGGTTCTTCGAGGGCTGACGGGGCTTCGTCACCTTGTCGTCGTCGTCCATCGGCTGGAGGTCGCGCTCCGGCGGCACCTCTTCACGACGTGGCGTGGCTACGCGGGCGATGCCTGCTGGCGGCGGCGCGGTACCGAGCGGCGCGCCGTCTTCGTCCTCGTACGTGATGACGATGCGAGAGAGGAGCTGGTCGGGAACGACATCGGGGGCACGGCCGTGCGTGGATGCCGGCTCGTCGCACAGCTCGCCGGCGATCGCCGGT
>JAYTZB010001576.1:0-3262 GCA_043742085.1 Polyangiaceae bacterium | reverse complement strand
CGCGGATCTGTGCACCTTCCAGCTCGTGGTCGACGCTAGCGTGAGACAAGCGATCCTCGACGAGCTCGACCCTCGAGTGCGCGTCGAGATGGTGCTCGGCCAGCTGGCGCTGCAACACGGCGCGATGATCAACGCCGACAAGAACCGGGTGCTGGTGCTGAATTGAACGTGGCGATCAGCGACGGTAAGGTCGTCGGTCGCGTCGGGCTCGAGGACGTGAAGTCGAAGGGCACCGTGCGCCTGGAATTCCCTCCGTTCGACGTCCTGGTAGCGTGGGTCGACGGCGAGGTCTTCGCGATCGAGGACGCATGCAACCACGCAGGCGCGAGCCTGGCGGAGGGCTGGCTCGAGGACAAATGCGTCGTGTGCCCGATGCACGGCTACGTCTTCGACCTCGCGTCGGGCAAGCTCCTTCGTCCGAAGGGCCTCTGCGGCGACCAGCGCCGCTACCGCGTCGCCGTCGACGGAGACGAGGTCGTCATCCACGACGACTTCGACCTCCTCATCGGCTGACAGACGAGACGAGACCAGAGACCGCGGAGTCACGAAGAGACGGAGACGAGAGGGAGGGCAGATTTGCTGCCGATCTCGGTAACGACGCGACGCGCGTCCAAGAAGCGCCTTCTCCGTTGCCGCGAAGACGTTTGAGATCGCCACGAGGCACCAAAAAAGCCTCCGTGGTCGCCTCCGTCTCTCCGTGTCTCCGCGGTCTCTTCTTGGTCCGTCAGTCGGGGACTTCGATTTCGGAGGGGGGCATCGTGCGGTAGTTCTGGTCGACGAACTCCGTCACCTCGTCGAACCAGCTGTCGAGCTGCGCGCCGTCGGAGCGAGCCGAGTTCATGTAGAACGTCCCGCGGATGCACTCCGGCTTGCCGTCCGCGCGCATGCGGCAGCGGCCGTCGACGTAGACGATGAGCATCTTCGGCATGCGGGTCGCCATCGAGCGATCCGAGCCGTTCATGTAGTTGTTCATGATCACCGCGACCGCCTCGAGGTCGGTCGGCTTCTGGCCATAACCGTGGAGGACGTAGACGACCGGGTAGCGAACGTTCTGTTCGACTGCGGTCCGCGACGCGTAGCCCGGCGGTAGCGAGATCGCGATGGGCCCCGTGCGTCCCGTCCTCGGACCGGTGAAGATAGTCTCGCACTGTCCGAGGAGCTCGCACTCGATGCCGAGCTTGCTGCCGGTCGAAGACGCGGAGTTGTCACGCGCCTCCTCCGTGCGTCGGTGGTCGGCGTCCGGCCACGCCTGGCCCGCATAGAAGAATGCGGTGGTCAGTCGGTGCAGGAGCTGCTGTGCGGAGCCGACGTGCTGACCATCGCCCAGCGACTCGACCACGGAGCGCGACGCGTCGAGATCTCCGTAGCGCACGCTCGGCATGTCGGCGACGTCGGCCCACCGGATGTCGAACGGCGTGAAGAAGTTCACGTCCGCGGCCGCGCCCGGGAAGAACTGAAAGCCGTTGTAGAATGCAACCGACCGCAATGGCAGCCCGTCCGCGCCGCGCCGGCCCACGATCTGACCGGAGAGGTGGTTCGCGGACGCCGCGAAGTTGAAGAGATCGCGTACGCCGCCATCGGAGAAGATGCCGATGCGCTTCAGGGCGTCGTCGGTGACCGCGCCGGCCGGGATGTCGGTCACGCGACGCGACAGGATGCTGTGCGGATCGTTGGCGTAGAAGTTCGTGAGCCCGATCGACATCGTGAACTTGCCGTCGCCCTCGCCCACGTCGCCTGCGATGTGACGATTGGCGGTGTTGGCGACGCCGTCGAGGCCGAAGTCGCTGAAGCGCTCGCCGTCGTCGTACCGATGGTTGCCCTCGGTGCCGGTGGGGTTGAGCTGGTAGTCGTAGTCGTCCTGGTTCGGGTCGGCGTTGGTCTCGGCGTTGTAGCCGGGCTCGTCGACGTTGCAGAGCCGGTCGAGGCCGCAGTCGTCGTACGGCTCGTGACCCTCACGGATGACGGGCTCGCCCTGATCGCGAATGCCGTTCTTGTTGAGGTCGACGGCGAGACCGAGGTTCACCGGCTTGTCGCCGCCGGGAGCCCACGAGTTGAGGTACGGCGACTGCGCCGCGGGATCCTGGCCGCCGTCGCAGAAGCTGATGACCGGCAGCGTGCCGTCCGGGTTGTACTCGTCGTCGAAGTAGTTCGTGTCGGCGCGGTACTGGTTCTTCGGGTCGCAGCGCCAGGCCTTGCACTTCGCCTCGACCTCCTTCTGGCGAGGCTCCCCGGGATCGTCGGCGATGGGGTCGATGGTGAACGAGCAGTCCGTGCCGTCCGGAAGCATCAGCGACGGGTCGCCCTTGATCCACGTGTGATCGCGGGTCGGTCCGAGCGCGACGTGGAGGAGACGAGGGTCGCTGCTCGAGCCGTTCGGATTTCCCATCGAGAGCGCGAGGTCCTCGAAGATCTGCACGTACTCGGAGCGCGGGAAGCTGCCGCCGTTGCCGTTGCCCTTCTCGTAGAACCAGTGCTCGAAGTCCATGGTGTGCGCGTACGTTTCTTCCATCGGGTAGCGGTTCGGCGCCACCTTGGGACACGTCTTGCCGGCCGGACAGAAGCCGCCGAGCGCGTTCTGCTCGATGTACCAGAGCATCCACGTCCAGTCGCTGGGACCGCCGAGCGGCGCGATGACGTCGAACTTGTCGTGGTGGCGCATCCCGAAGATGGCGGCGCCGCCGCCGCCCATGGAGAAGCCGAGCACTGCGCGATGGTTGACCTTGCGCTTGTGCGTGCGCACGCCCGCGTCGACCGCGGTGGCGGCCTGGTACGTCCCGAACCACGGCGTCTGGAACTTGAGGACGTAGGCGTCGCCGACCGCTTCGATGCGCGGGTTGGCGACCGGGATGATGCGCGGGCTCGACGCGGGTACCTTCGCGCCCGTGTAGAGGACGAGCAGGTGGCGCATGCGTCCGCCGGGGGGGAACGCCGCGGGGTTGATCGGTATCGCCACCTCGAGCTCGCGACGAAGTGACTTGCCCATCGTGAGCGGAGCGGCGGCGCCGAACGTGACCGCAGGCCCGAGCTTCCGCAGCGGCACCTTCGCGGCGTTCGTCGTGAGGTCGGTGTTGGCGCACGCGATCGTCGCCGGGAACGCGGGAAGCGCGAACTCGTCGTCGCGGTTGAATGCCGCCACGGGCGCCGAGATGTAGCTCTGCGCGAGCGAGCCTTGTCCCACGAGCCTCGGAGAGCCCGCCGCCAGCGTTCCGGCCGACTTGTCGTCCGCCGCGCAGTCGGCCACGACGGAGGAGAGGACGCGCAC
>JAYTZB010001575.1:0-2995 GCA_043742085.1 Polyangiaceae bacterium | reverse complement strand
GCCCGAGGACGGGATCGACGCCGGGGAACTTGTTGAACGGAAAGACCGCCTCCTTGACCGAGAAATACGGCGGCACGACCTCGCCGCGGACGTTCTTCTAGGTGGTGAGCGCTCTGCCGCACGGTACCGGCGCCGAGCTGCTCGCCGCGACGTCCGCCGGCGCGCGCGTCGAGCTCGCCAGCGACGATGACCTCGCCGCGACCATCGAGCGCTCCGGCGCCACCGTCGCGCTCGCGACAGCGGCGACGTGGAGCGCGCTCGTTGCCAGGGGCTTTGCCGCCCATCCTGGGCTGCGTGCGTTCGCGTTCGGAACACCTGCGCCCGCGCGCGTTCGCGATGCACTGGCCGAAACGTGTGCGTCCTTCGGCACCCTGTTCGGCACCGTCGAGACCGGGCTCGCCACGGCCTCGGCTGCCTCGCCTGGTGCGCCGGCCTCCATCGGCAAGCCGGTGCCCGGCGCGCGCGTCTACGTCCTCGACGCTTCGCTCGCGCCGGTAGCGGCCGGCGTCCCGGGTGCGCTCTACATCGGCGGCGACGGGGTCGCCCAGCGCTACCTCGATCGTCCGGAGCTCACGGACGCGCGCTTCGTCGCCGATCCGTTCGCGCGCGCTCCGGGAGCGGGAGCGGGAGCGAGCGGCGACACTGGCGCGCGCATGTTCCGCACCGGCGACGCTGCGCGATGGCTCGGCGACGGCTCGGTCGACGTCGTCGGCAGACTCGATCTCCACGTGGACATCGGCGGTCTGCGGATCGACCTCGAGGAGATCGAGGCCGCGCTCGGACGACACAAGGGCGTACGCGAGGCGGCCGTCGTCGCGCGCGAGGACGTGCCGGGGCATCCCGGAGAGATCGCGCTCGTCGCCTACATCGCGGGCGATGCGTTCGCCGACGACGACGTTCGCGCCACCCTCGCCGAGACGCTGCCCGCGCTCATGATCCCGAAGGTGCTCGTCGCGATCGATGCGCTCCCGCGCGGCGCCGATGGCTCGATCGACCGCCGGGCCCTCCCGCGCCCCCTCCCCCGCGCCACCGCCGAGGGCAAGCGCGAAGGAGGCGACGTCGAGCAAGCGATCGAGCAGATCTGGATGGAGCTGCTTCGCGTCCCCGCGCCGGCGCTCACCGACAACTTCTTCGACCTCGGCGGGCACTCGCTGCTCGCCACGCAGATCGCCACACGCATCAGCGAGAAGCTCGGCGTGGAGATGCCGATCCGCACCATCTTCGATGCCCCGACCATCGCCGAGCTGGGGCAGCGCGTGCGCGCGCTCAAGGCGCAATCCGGCGGAGGCGCGAGCGCAGCCGCTCCCGTGAAGGACGCCGGTCCCCCACCGCTTCAGCGCACCGAGCTCGCCGCGACCGACGCGACGTCGTTCGTGCAGGACGCGATCGTCGAGTGGGAGTCGAAGCGACCCGCATCGGCCACGTTCACCACGCCCCTGCGCGTGCGCCTGCGCGGCCCGCTCGACGTCGCGGCGCTGCGCGAGGCCATCCGGCAGCTCGTCACGCGCCAGGAGACGCTGCGCCTCGCCTTCGTCATCGACGGCGCGAAGCGTGAGCGGCGCCTGCTCCCCGTCGAGAGCTACGTGCTCCATACATCGCGCCTCGGGTCCGAAGAGGAGGTCGACGCGTTCTGCGACCTCGAGGCCAACGCCGCGTTCGCGCTCGACGGTACGCCGCTGATCCGCTTCTTCCTCCTCGAGCGCGCGCCCGACGAGCACGTGATGGTGCTCACGTGGCATCAGCTCGTCCACGACGCGACGAACCGCGACAAGGTCACCGCCGAGCTCCTCGAGCTGTACAGCGGGGTCGTGGAGCACCGCCCGCCCAAGCTCCCTCCGGTGAAGTTCCGTTACGTCGACTTCGCGGTGTGGGAGCGCGCCTGGTTCGCGGGCAAGGGCCGCGCACAGGTCGAAGCGGCGAAGAAGCTGATCGCCGGCGCGCGACCGCTCGAGCTCGCGGAGCGCCCGCGCCAGGGCCCGGTCTCGACCGCCTACCTGGCGAAGTGGTTCCGCGTCGAAGAAGAAGGAACACGCCGCTTCGAGAAGACGTGCCAGCGTCTCTCGGCGACGACGTACATGGGCTTCGCCGCGGTCGTCGGCCTCCTCCTCTCGCGCTGGTCGGGTAGCGAGGACATCACCTTCATGTCTCCGGTGAGCACGCGCGGGCGACAGCCCGACCTCGACGCGACCATGGGGCGCTTCTTCAACTGGGTCCCGCTGCGCCTGTCCCTCGCCGGGACATCGACGTTCGGCGAGCTCGTCACACGCGCTCGCAACGCGGTGCTCGACGGTCAAGCGAACGATCTCGCGCCGGGACCGCTCGTGTTCGACAGCGTGGACATCTTCGACCATCCGCTGAACCGCGTGCTCCTCAACACGCCGATGATCGGCGGCAAGTACGTGGCGCTGCCGGTGGTCTTCGGCGCGCTGACCGCGACCGACGAGATCATCCGCGACCGCAGCGGAGCTCGTAACGATCTCGCCATCGTCCTCCAGACCGCCGACGGTACGCTGATGGGAGGCATGCGCGCGGCGGCCGACCTCTACGAAGAGCCCACCATCGACGCGAAGGTGGCGGAGCTGCGGAGGCTCATCTCGTCTGCGGAGGCAACCACTCGTCTCGCCGATCTCTGAACGATGAAGGCGGATAGCGAATACTGGGTCGAGCGTCTCGGCGGAGCTCCGCCTACGCTCGACCTCCCGACGGACCGCCTGCGATCGTCGGCGCGCGCGCGGAGTACCGCGAGCGCGATCGCCTCGCTCGTCGCGGGGCCGGCGCCCGATGACGCGGCCCTCACGGCGGCATGGGCGACGCTCCTCGCGCGCCATGCAGGACAGAGCGAGGTGGTGATCGGCGTTCCCGCCCGCGGCGCGCTCGCGATGATGCCCGTGCGCTGTGACGTGAGCGACGATCCCACCCTGCCGGAGCTGGCGCGTCGCGTTGCGATGGCCATCCGCGACGGGCGCGAGCACCTCGGTGTCACGTTCGAGGAGCT
>JAYTZB010001574.1:0-13986 GCA_043742085.1 Polyangiaceae bacterium | reverse complement strand
TCGGGGCTGTGCGCGGGGACGCCGACGAAGGTGTGCATCGACACGTGCTGCGTCGAGGCCAACTGTGGTGGCTCCTCGACGTGCCGCGTTGCGACGGTCAGCGCGCCCGCGCCGGGGCACGACATCTGGGCCTGCGCGCCGCCCGTCGCCGGCGGCACGAAGCTGCCCGGCGATAGCTGCACGAGCCAGACTCAATGCCAGAGCCAGGATTGCATTCCAAGCGGCGCGGCGGGGCTGTGCCGGCCGGCGTGCGAGAGCACGGCGGGGTGCCGTCAGGTGCCGGGCTTCGAGACCGGGCACTGCCTTTATGGTCCGAGCGGGAGCGACTTCCTCAAGTTCTGTTTTGCCACGACCACGAACTCCGACTCGCCTGCCGGCATTGCGTGCATCGACAACAGCGAGTGCCAATCGGACTACTGCGACGCCGAACTCAAGAAGTGCGCGAATGTCTGCGCGCGCGACAGCGACTGCCTCACCAGCGAGACGTGTCGCCCGTCGGGAACCGGAACGCCGTTCCTGCGCTGCGTCGCCAAGCCCTGAACCAGCCCTGAAGAGGAACGATCATGGCGCAGCCCACCGCGAGCTTCCGCTGCTTCAAGGGATGCGCCGGCACCTTCCCGCTGACGCAGGCCATCTATCGCTGCCCCACGTGCGACGGGCTCCTCGAGGTGGCTCACGATCTCGACGTGCTGCGCGCGACGAGCGGCGAGGAGTGGCGCGCGCTCTTCCAGCGTCGCTGGGCTGCGACCTCCAACGTGGCTGGCGCGCCGACGTCCGGCGTTTGGACCAAGCGTGAATGGGTAGCTCCGCAGGTCCCCGACGACGCGGTCGTGACCACCGGCGAGGGCATGACGCCCCTCTACCCCGCGCGTCGCCTCGCCACCGAGCTCGGCTTCGGCGAGCTCCTCGTGAAGCAATGCGGCACCACGCATACCGGTTCGTTCAAGGACCTCGGCATGACGGTGCTCGTCAGCGTCGTGAATCACGCGATGCGCACGGGCGCGCTCTCGGTTCGTGCCATTGCTTGCGCCAGCACGGGTGACACCTCGGCGGCGCTCGCCGCCTACGGCGCCGCCGCCGGTCTGCCGGTGGTCGTCCTCCTGCCGCGCGGCATGGTCAGCGTCGCGCAGCTCGTGCAGCCGCTCGCGCACGGCGCCAAGGTGCTCGCGCTCGAGACCGACTTCGACGGCTGCATGGCGGTGGTGCGCGAGCTCGCGACGCGTGGCCTCGTCTATCTCGCGAACTCGATGAACCCGCTGCGCATCGAGGGTCAGAAGACGGTGGCCATCGAGATCGCGCAGCAGCTCGGCTGGACGGTCCCGGACTGGGTGGTGATCCCGAGCGGCAACCTCGGCAACGCCGCCGCGCTCTACGCCGGATTCAAGATGGCGAAGGAGCTCGGCCTCACCGATCGCCTGCCCCGCCTGTGCGTCGCGCAGGCGGCAAAGGCAAATCCCATGTATCGTGCATTCATCGCCGGCACCGAGGAGGTGACGCCGATGGTGGCCGAGTACACGCAGGCGAGCGCCATACGCATCGGCAACCCGGTCAGCGCCCCGCGCGCGATGGCGGCGCTCCGCGGCATGGACGGCGTCGTCGAGGAGGCCACCGAGGCCGAGCTCGCCGATGCCTGCGCGCGTGCCGACCGCACCGGGCTCTACGCCGATCCGCACACCGGCGTCGCCATCGCCTGCGCCCGAAAGCTACGCGACCGCGACGTGATCCTCGCGCACGAGCGCGTCGTCATCGTGTCGACGGCGAGCGCGCTCAAGTTCACCGAGCTCAAGCTCGCGTACCACGAGAGCAAGCTCGCGGACGTTCCGACTCCGCTCGCCAACGTCCCGGTGGCGCTGCCCCCGGACGTCGACGTGGTGGCGAAGCACCTGAAAAACCTGTAGAAAAACCGGCTCG
The DNA here is from genome assembly GCA_043742085.1 of Polyangiaceae bacterium. Lineage (GTDB taxonomy): Bacteria > Myxococcota_A > Polyangia > Polyangiales > Polyangiaceae > Labilithrix. The sequence continues at coordinate 12,075 of JAYTZB010001574.1, read as the reverse complement.
TCAGCCGTCGGTGGGCGCGTCGGCTTCGGGGCCCGCGTCCGGGACGGAGGCCTCGGCGGCGTCGGGCGTGCTCGTGTCCGGCGTGCTCGTGTCGATGGGCGCGTCGATCGCGGCGTCGCCCGTGACGATCGCGGCGTCGTTCCCCTCGACGGGGATCTTCGTGCGATCGAAGTCGACGATGAGCTCGCAGCCGAGGCCGAACGTGGCTCCCACGAAGACGAAGAGGACTCCCTTGCGAATGCTACTGAGCTTCATGTCGTCCTCTCAGAACCGAACCAGAGCGCTTGCGCCGCCACCGGTGGGCGTGACGTAGGGCGCGGGCGTGATGGTGATCTTCGCGGGCGCTTTGACGGCCTTCGCGACGCGCGGGGCGCTCTTCGTCGGGTCGGCCTTCGCGCTCTGCGGGGCGTCGCTCGAGAGGAAGAGGACGGCGCTGGTGACGCCGAAGGTGATGGCGATTCCGAACATCATGTCGGCGACGAGCGCGTTGTTCTCGCCGTCGTCGGCCTTCTTGGTGGTCGGGTTCTTGTCGAAGTCGCTCGACTGCCCGAGCGCCTTCACGCCAAATCCGATGCCGACACCCGTGGCGATGATCGCGACGGCGCCCGTGACGTAGGCCGGGACCTTGCTGCGCGGCTCCGGCGGAGGGGGCGGCGGAGGCGCCGGCGCCGGCGACGCGGCTTCGGCGACGACAGGCGGAGGCGGAGGCGGAGGCGCCTCGCTCTTCACGAGCTCGACGCGGACGTCCTGCTTCGACGCGTAGGTGACGTCGATCTCCTTGTCGGTCGCGGTGTATCCCTCGGCCGTCAGCTTGATCGTGTGATGGCCTGCCGGCAGATCGAGGTCGGTGGGCGTGGTGGGAGCGGGCGCTCCGGGACTGGGCTGCGCGTTGGGGTTCGTCGCGGCGTCGACGGTGATCTGCGCACCGGCCGGCGTGGTCTCGACGTGCACCTTGCCGGGCATCGTCTTGATCGCGTCGACGCGCTTCTTCGCCTCGTCGGCCTGCTGCTTCATGCTCGCGGGCACGGGCGAGGTGGCGAGGAACTTCTCGTAGGCGATGACCGCCTCGGGGTAGTGACCGAGGTTGTCCTGCGCGAGGCCGATGAAGCGCTCGGTCTCGGGCGCCGCCTTCGCGGTCTCCGACGCTTCGAAGTCGGCGAGCGCGCCGGCGTAATCGCCGGCCTTGAACTTCTTCTCGCCGGAGGCGGAGAGCGCCCTCGCGTCGGCAGGCTTCGCCGGCGCGGCAGGCTTGGCGGGCGCAGCCGCTCCTGCAGCGGGCGCAGCCGCTCCTGCAGCGGGCGCGGGCGGCTTCGCAGCGGGCGCGGACGGCTTTGCAGCGGGCGGAGGCGTCGGAGCGGGCAAGCCGGTCGGCGCCATCTGCGCCGCGGCCAGCGAGCCGTCCGTGACCACCGCGAGGCCGAGGGCCACCGCGATCACCGTCGCGACGCCTCTCGATTTCCCGAGGATCTTCATAGGCCCGGAACTTACACCAAGCCTGCCGCGAAAGGACCAGGTTTCCAGCTGCGCCGCGATGTCGTCCCGGCAAAGGTCGCCGCCGTGGTGAGCGGTTCCAGCCGGGACCGCGAGAAGAGGGTGCGACCCGCGTGTCAAGCGACGAAAGCGCAATGATTCCTTGACGGAACCAATGTAGTTTCTCGATCCACCGTGCCCCCTCCTCCTCCTCGTTTCTCCCGGGTCGCCGCGGCGACCTCCCTGCTCGCGGCGGCCGTGGCGTTCGCGGCGCTCCTCGGAGCCGCGTGCGAGGACCGCACCGGCGGCGACGTCGCGACGTCCGACGGCGGCCCCTCGCTCGTGACGGAAGGCGGCCAGCCCGCCACCGATGCCGAGCCCCAGCCCGGCGGCGACGGCGGAGCGGCTGACGGCAGCGCCGACGGCTCGGATGCGAGCAGCGCGGGCTGCCCGGCGGGATCGACGCTGCGCCGGATCCGCTCGGCCTGTCCCGGCGCTCCGCTCGTGCCACCCGTCGCGCTCACGAGCGCGCTCGACGCGGCCGCGCCCGGCGACGTCGTGTCGCTGGCGGGGATGGACGAGGAAGCCGCGCCCTGCTTGCCGGTGGTCGTCTGCACACCGGCCGATGCGCCGGCGCTGCTGTTCTCGGACTCGCCCGAGTCGCCGGCACGGGACGGCGTGCTCTACGCGGACACCGTCCCGGCGGGCCGCTATCGCCTTTACGTGTATCATGCAAATGGCGGCGCAACGGTCCGCAAGTTCCCGATCGTCGCGCTCAACCCCGGCGCGAAGCCGGCGAAGATCACCGTCGTGCGACGAGGACTCGCTGCGCCTTCGACGCAGTACGTGTCGGTGGGCAAGACCGTGCTGCTCGACTGGCTCGTCGATCGCGCACCGGTCGACGTGATCGTCCCCGCGGGCGCGCGCGTGGTCCTCGACGATGCGCTCGATCAGCTCCACGCCGCGCCGAACGAGCTGGTTCACGCGATCTACGACGTCGTCACCGACGGCACGCTGAAGATCTCGTTCGTGAGCGTGACGGCAGGAGCCGATGCCGCCGCCGTCACCGCGGGTCTGTCGCTCCTCGCGCGCGACTTCGATCATCAACGCGGCACGTTCCCGGCTGCCGACGTGCTCGTGGTCGCCGCGAGCGGCGCCGCGCTCGACGGCGGGGTCGGGCAGCAGAGCGGCGTGCAGCGGCTGCGCCTCGGCCTCGACGAGGTCGACGACACGCTCACGGGCGTCGATGCTCCGACCGGCGCCACGCAGAAGCTGCTCGGCAACTACGGGCTGCTGTATCGCTTCGCGCTGGGGCTCGCAGCGCCGGCGACCGCGGCCGTCGCCCCGCGTGGTGGCGCATGGGGCGGAGTGCTCCGAGCGGGCTCGTCGGCGGCGGTTGCGCTGCCGAGCGCGACGCAGCAGCTCGCGACCACCACCGACGCCATCGTCGTCGGCGCGCTCTCGGGCGAGCTGCGCCTCATGACGGGCGGCGGCTCGAACCTGCCGGTCGACCTCTTCCTCGTCACGCCTTGAAGGTGCGCGTCGAGCGCGCGACGCATGATCTCGGTTCTCCTCCCCTTCCGCAACGCCGTCGCGACGCTCGCCGAGGCGATGACCAGCGTGCTCGACGATCTCGACGCCCGCGACGAGCTGATCGCCATCGACGACGGCTCGAGCGACGAGTCGCGCGCCGTCGCTCGAGCCGTGGCCGAGCGCGACCCGCGTGTCGTGATCGTGGACAGCGGCGGTAGCGCCGCGCAGGCGGCCGGGATTGCCGGCGCCCTCAACCGCGGGATCGCCGAGGCGCGAGGCGAGCTGCTGGGTCGCATGGATGCCGACGACGTCTCGCTGTCAGGGCGCTTCGCTGCGCAACGTGCGCTGCTCGACGCAGACCCGACGCTCGGCGCAGTCGGCGTGCAGGTCGAGGCCTTCCCGGCGCCCGCCGCGGGCATGCAGCGCTACTTCGCGTGGCAGAACGCGCTCGTCACGAAGAGCGATCATGCGCGATCGATCTTCGTGGAGGCGCCGCTCTGCCATCCGACCGCGCTCATCCGGCGTGCGGCGCTCGAGCACGTCGGCGGCTTCCGCGAGGTGGCGTGGCCGCAAGACTACGACCTCTGGCTCCGGCTCGATGCAGCAGGCCTCGGGATCGCCAAGGTGCCGCGCGTCCTCTTCCGATGGCGCGTCCACGCATCGAGCGTGACGTGGACCAATCCCAAGAACGCAGCGTCGCGCTTCCTCGAGGCTCGCGCCTGGTTCCTCGCGCAGCGCCTACGCGCGCTCGGCGTCGGGACCAGGTTCGCCGTTTGGGGCGCCGGGCAGACCGGTAAGCGACTCGCTCGAGCGCTGGAGGCGCACGACCTCCGGCCCGTCGCGTTCGTCGACGTCGACCCGAAGAAGATCGGCCGCCCCGCGCGCGACGCCGTGGTCGTGGATGCCGCCGAGGGCGTCACGCGAGCGCGACAGGGCGAGTGGCTGCTCGTGGTGGCGGTCGGCGAGGCAGGCGCGCGCGAGGTGGTACGGCAGCGTCTGCTCGATGCCGGCGTTCACGAGAGCACCGCGTTCATCTGTGCGGCGTGACGACCCGCTATGAAGCGTTCTGCCACGGCGCCACGACGACCCGTTGCTCCTCGCTGTGGTCGGCGCGCTCGACGATCACGACCGCTTGCGCTTCGGCCGACTCCCAGCGGAGCTGTTCGCGCGCCTGCTCGAGCGCATGCTCGATGGCGCGCTCTTTCGTGCAAAGCCAGTCGATCAACCTGCGTGTCACACCGTTGACGGAGACCTCCCAGCGCAGGTTTCGCGGGACGACTCGAAGCTCGATCATGTTGCGTGGCGGCATTGCTGTCCTCGTCGCGCGCCTCTGAACGACGCGCCGCGTCGGGCCGATGCAACCGCAGCGCCAGGATCAGTCGCGCTTGCCGCAAGCCTTGTTCGCGGGCACCGCCTCGTTGATCCTGGCCGGGGGCGGCAGGTGGAGCGCGAGCATCAGCTCCACGAACGACGCGACCGTCGCGCTGCCGCCGAGCCGCGGGTTCCACCGCTTCTCCTCGCCGATCGTGGAACAGGTCTGACCGCGGTAATCGTGTGCAGGATACACGTACGTCGCGTCGGGCAACGCGAAGAGCTTGTCGTGCACGGAGCGCCATAGCGTCGAAGCATCGCCCTCCTGGAAATCGGTACGCCCGCAGCCTCGCACCATGAGGGTGTCGCCGGTGAACACGCGGTCGGCGACGAGGTAGCTCATGCAGCTGTCGGTATGGCCCGGCGTTGCGAGCGCGTGGATGACGAGCTCGCCCACGTGTACGAGGTCTCCATCGTGGAGGAGGACGTCGGCGCACGCTGGGCCGCCCTGCGCGGAGAAGTGCGTCTTCGCGCCGGTGCGCTCGCGGAGCGTACCGGCGCCCGTGATGTGATCGGCATGGACGTGCGTGTCGAGGATGACGGCGATCTCGAGCCCGAGCTCCCTGGCGAGAAGGAGGTCGCGCTCGACGTGCTCGACGACCGGATCGATCAGCGCCGCCTTTCGGCTGCCTTCGTCGCCGATCAGGTACGTGAAGGTCGAAGACTCCTTGTCGAAGAGCTGGCGAAAGATCACGTGGCCCCCGGCTCCGGCTGCGTCGCTCCGTCCGCGTCGTGGTCCGGCTCGACGAGCTCCACGAGGACGCCGCCGGTCGCCTTCGGATGCAAGAAGGCGACCTTGTGACCGCGCGCTCCCTTGCGCGGCGTCTCGTCGATGAGCGGGATCCCCAGCGCCTTCAACGTGAGGAGCGCCTGCTCGATACCCTCGACCTCGACGGCGATGTGATGGAGGCCGGGGCCCTTCTTCTCGAGGAACTTCTCGAGGCCCTCGTTGCCGCGCGGCGAGATCAGCTCGAGGCTCGTCTCGCCGATGGGCAGGAGGACCGCCTCGGTCTTCTGCGAGGCGACCACCTCGCGGACCTGTGGATCGAGCCCGAGCACTTGCTTGTACTTTGCAACGGCCTCGTCGACGTCCCTCACGCAGATCGCCACGTGATCGATCTTCTTGATGCGGAGCATTGCCCTACCGTAGCGCTCTAGGGACGACCGCGCAGCGTTCGTGGTAGGGTTCGCGCGTCATGAACCGACTCCTCCTTTCCGCGTTCGCGCTGGCACTCCTCGCTTCCACCTCGGGCTGCGCAGGGGCGCTCTCGCAGCCCTTCGCGGGCATGACGAGCCAGCCGGTCACGATCTACCGGCTCCAGAACTACGAGCCCCCGGCCGCGACCGCCGCCGCCATGCCGGGCGCGCTGCCCGCCGGGATCCCGCCGCAGATCCAGCAGTGGCTCAGCGCCGGTGCGCAGCTCCTGCCGCCCGGCCTCTTGCCGCCGGGCCTGCTCCCGGGCGGAACGCCGATGCCGGCCGCGAGCGCCGACGTGCCGCGCTTCCACAACTTCAGGATCCTCGGCTCGATGGCCGTCACCGACAAGACGCAGCACGACGACGTGCTCGACCTCTTCGGTCACGAGTCGAACTTCGTGCTGCCGCGCCAGAGCTGCATGTTCGCCGAGTTCGGTTTCCAGATCGGCTACGGCGCGCCTCCCGGCCCGGGCGCGCAGGCGCCGAGCGGCGGCGTCCCCGCCGACATCCTGGTGTCGCTCTCGTGCGATCAGGTCCAGATGATCAACTACAGCTGGCCCTACGGAACGAAGAACGGCCTCTCGACCGACTCGTCCAAGAAGATCGTCGCGATGGTGCAGAAGGCCTTCGGCGGCTGAGCAACGGTGCCCTCACCCTCGTCGAGACGGTGATGCGCGATGAGCGACGGACCCGAATCGTACGCGCCGAATCCGGCGCTCGCGTGGATCTACCAGCGCTTCTTCGAGCACATCGAGGTCGATGAGGCGTGGGCGGGCCGCGTCCGCGAGGCGGATGCGCGCGGCACCGTCCTGTACGTCCTGCGCAACCTGTCCTTCGTCGACTTTCTCGCCCTCGATTACCTGACCAAGAGCCTGCGGCTTCCGCAGGTGAAGTTCGCGAACGACCTCGGGCTGTGGGTGCTCGAGCCCATGGGCAGGGGTTGGCTCTCCGCGCTGCGACCGCGGCGCGAGATCGACGACGTCAAGCGACTGCGGGAAGCCATCGACGGCGGGCACTCCGCTGCGCTCTTCCTGAAGCGCCCGCCCTCGCTGCTCGATCCGCCGCCGGTCGCGAGGCAGCGCGGCGGCGTGGCGCGTGCGCTGCCGACGCGCGGCAAGACCGAAGGAGACGCGTTCCTGCGCGGCGTGCTGGAGGCGCAGCGCGCGCGGAGCACGCCCATCCTGCTCGTCCCGCAGGTGTTCGTCTGGACGCGCAGCCCTGATGCGCAGAAGCAGAACGCCGTCGACACGCTGTTCGGTCCGCGCGAGTGGCCGGGGAAGATCCGCACCGTGGTGCAGTTCCTCGCCAACTGGCGGCACGTCACGCTGCGCGCCGGCGAGCCGGTCGACGTCCAGGCCTTCATCGAGCAAGAGACGAAGCAAGCCGACGGCGTCACCGCCAGCCCCCTCCCTCCTTCCGACGACGTGCTCGTGCGCCGGCTCACGTACACGCTGCTGCGCCGCCTCGAGCGCGAGCGCCGCGGCGTGCTCGGGCCTGCGAAGAAGCCCTCCGATCGCCTGCGCGATCAGGTGCTGCGCAGCCCGCGGCTCCAGAAGGTGATCCGCGACATGGCCGGCGAAGGCTCGGCGGAGCAGCGCGTGCTCGGCTATCGCGCGCTCTCGATGCTGCGCGAGCTCGAGGCCGAGGTCGACCCCAACGCCGTGCGCGCGCTCGATGCGCTGATCGACCAGACCGTCGCGCGCATGTACACCGGCTTCGAGATCGACGAGGCCGGCCTCGAGCGACTGCGGCAGGCGGCGAAGGACGGGACGCTGGTCTTGCTGCCGAGCCACAAGTCGCATGTAGACTACATCATCCTGTCGCGGGTGTTCCACCGCGCGAACATGCCCATCCCGCTCGTGGCGGCCGGCGACAACCTCTCGTTCTTCCCGCTCGGGCCGGTGCTCCGGCGCGCGGGTGCGTTCTTCATCCGCCGCAGCTTCAAGGGCGACCGCCTCTACGGCGCGGTGGTCGATGCGTACATGCGACGCCTCCTCAAGGACGGCTGGCCGCTCGAGTTCTTCCTCGAAGGCGGCCGCTCGCGAACCGGCAAGCTCCTACCGCCGAAGCTGGGGCTGCTCTCCATCGTGGTCGACGCGGTGCTCGGCGCGGAGGCCCAGGCCGGCGAGAGCCAGGGCCGCAAGGTGTACTTCTGTCCCATCTCGATCGGTTACGAGCGCCTCGTCGAGGAGAAGTCGTACGTGCACGAGCTCTCCGGCGGCGAGAAGACGAAGGAGGACGTCGGCGGCCTCTTCCGCGCTGCGGAGAGCGCGCTCGGCCGCTACGGGCGGCTCAACGTGCAGTTCGGCGAGCTGCTCACGCTCGACGGCGTGCTCCATGAGCTCGGCGAGACGAAGCGCCCGCTGACGCCGGCTCGGCGGCGCGCCCTCGTCACACGGCTCGCGTATCGCGCGATGAACGAGATCAATCGCGTGACGGCGGTGACGCCGAGCGCCCTCGTCGCGAGCGCGCTGCTAACGCATGCCAAGCGCGGCCTTCCCCATGCCGAGCTGGTGGCGGCGTGCGAGCGGCTGGCCCGCATCCTCCATGGCGAGGGCGCGCGCTTCACGCCCACGCTCGTGGCGCCGAGCTCGGGCGCGGCGGATACGAACCCCGAGCGTTCGCCGGTGGTGCTGCGCTCGGGCGCGATCCGCGAGGCGTGCGAGCTGATGCTGCGCGCAGGCCATCTCGAGGTCCATCGTCCGGGCGCGCCCGTCAGCGACCGCCGGCGAGATCGCGACAAGGAAGCGCGACCCGGTCCCGACGCCATCTACGTGGTGCCCGACGCCGACCGGCTCTCGCTCGACATCGCGAAGAACCTCGTCGTTCACTTCTTCGTGTCGCGCGCGATGATCGCCATCCCGCTCGCGGCGTCCGCACGCGCAGGTGACGCGGCGATCACGTCGACGCTGCTGGCGGAGCGAGTGCAGGCGCTCTCTCGCCTTTTCAAGTACGAGCTGCAGTTCCGCGCCGACGCCACGTTCGAGACCATCTTCGCGGAGACGCTCGGCGTGATGGAGGCCGACGGAGAGGTGGTGCTCGACGCAGAAGGCAACTTCAGCCTCCCAGGGCCCGGTGAGGGCTTCGAGCGAGCGACTCTCCATGCCCGCATGTTGCGGAACTTCGTCGAGGGCTATCGCGTGGCGGCGCGCGGCCTGGCGGCGCTGCTCAAGGGCGCCCTCGCGCCGAAGGATCTGGCGAAGCGCGCGATGACCGCCGGCGAGCGCATGTTCCTCGCCGGCGAGCTCGAGTGTCGCGAGGCCGTGAGCCGGCCGGTCATCGAGAACGCGTTCCTCGCGTTCGTGGACCAGGGCTACCTGGGGCGCGCGGAGGGCAAGTACGTGCTGCCCGAGAGCTACGCGACGTCCGACGCGGTGAAGACCATCGAGGCCCGCATCGCGAGCTACTTGTGACCGCGCGCGCCTGGCGCAGTCCACGTCGCTCCTCGTCGCGCTCTGGCCCTCCTGCGGTGACATCGTCGCGATCCACGGCGCGGTCGACGGCGCTGGAGACGCGTTGGGCCATGGGTCGTGGCGGGGCTCGCGTGGTGGGAAGGATACGCGACCGCGGTGAAGCTCCCGTCACACGGACGCCACCGCGACCCGATCACGTCGCTTGCGGAGCCACCCGGAACCTCGCGCGGAGGGCGCGGAAGGGCCGCTCGAGGGTCGCATGGAGGATCATCGACGCCCCCATCGCGAGCGCGACGGTCACCACGTTCAGGAGTAGCCAGTGCCAGATGGTCGGCACCGCCACCGGCCGGAACACGAGGTCGATCGCCACGTCGATGGCCAGCGGGTGGGTCAGGTAGATGGCGTACGAGTGGAAGCCGATCTGCGGAAGCGGAGGGAGCATGAGCGCACGCGCGAGGATCGAGCGCGGGGCCGCCGTGACCTCGGCGCACAGCAGCGCCGCGGCGAGCGCCAGCACCGAGGACCCGAGCCCCGCACCGAGCGGCGCAGGTGTTCGGAGAATGGTGGCCTCGCCGGTGACGATGAGCAGCGCGAGCGCGGAGGTCGCGAGCGCGAGCCCGAGGCGCCGTGCGCGAACCTCGCGCACCGCGGTCTCGTAGAGTAGAGCGACGAGACAGCCCCAGAGGATCGAGTCGATCCGCAGATGGGACGCGTAGTGCACGTACATGTAACTCGCCCAGCCGTGCTTGTGATCGCCGTAGACGATGGCGAAGCAGCGCAGCGCCAGGATCGACGCGCAGGCCGCTGCGGCCACGATGATCCGCGTGCGCCGGCTCCGTGCGAGCAAGAGGGCGCATGGCCAGAGCAAGTAGAAGTGCTCCTCCACACCGAGCGACCAGCGCGCAGCGAAGGCCCCGTCGCGGCCGAAATCGACGTAGTTCGAGTAGAAGAACAGGTACGGCACCAGCCTCCCCGGATGGCTCGCCACCCGGCGCGCGAAGGGCACGATGCTGGGCAGCGGTACCCACCGCGCGAGCACGATGAAGGCGACCAGCGTGAAGTAGTAGAGCGGCAGGATCCGCAGCGAGCGCCGCGCGTAGAAGCGACGCAGCCGCGACGCAGCGGCCTCGGCGGGCGCGCTCGCCTCTTCGTCGATCCACAGTCGCGTGATCAAAAATCCGCTCATCGCGAAGAACAGATCCACGCCCATCCAGCCATGAACGACGGGCGTCGCCAGCGGGCCCAGCCAGCTCAGCGGGAAGCCCGAGAGCGACGTGGTGTGGAAGACGATCACCATCATGACCGCGATCGCGCGGATTCCGTCGAGAGGCGCGACCCGGCCCGGCATCGCGTAGACCCTAGCGTGCGCGTCGACGCACGGAAACGTCGGTGCGGCCCGTTGCGCTCTTTCGCCTCGCCGCGCGCTACTCCTTGACGCGCACCCGCACCGCCAGCTTCGGCTCCGGATCCCTCGCCACGCGGCTCAAGCTCACGTCGACCATGAACTGCGGGGTGACCTTGTCCTTGCCCGTGCCATGCGCCGGCAACGAGCCCGTGAGCTGCACCACCGCGCCGTTCTCGGGCTTGCGGGCGTCCATCCGTGCGCCCGCGTAGGGACACCCCTCCGACGACACGAATGGCATCATCGCGTCATCCGACTCTGCCGGCCGTGACTCCACCCCACGATCGACGTTCTTCGCCAGCACGATCACGTCGCGGCCCTCACGGTACGCCCACACCACGACCCCCGCCGGCGTCCGCGCGATCTCCTTGAGCTCCACATGGGCCGTGCTCGTGGCGGTCAGCGTGGCGTCGCTCGGCTCGAAGTGGAGGCGGGTGCGCTCGAGCGTGACCTTGCCGTCCTTCTCGGAGAGACGATCGAGGTCGAGGTCGTCGGGAGCGCTCCGCGAGCTCGTGCCCCACGACGACATCCAGCGGTAGCCGCCGACCGTCGACGTCAGACAGTAGCCCCGCGACGTCGCCGCGTGCAGATCGTGCCACTTCGTGTCGCGATAACCGTCCTTCGACTTCACGACCACCCCCGGGACGGCGACCGGCGGGTTCGGTGTCTCCGTCACCAGACCCCGCGCGGGCGGCGCGGGCACTGCCGGCATCGCGGCGAGGGTCGAGAGCAGCGAGGTCGTTCCCGCATGCGCCTCCGAGGGCAGCAGCACCGCGGTTGCCAGCGTCGCGAGGGCCATGACCGTGTAGGATGCACGCATCTTGGTGCCCATCACAGCGACCCCAGGTAGGCTTCGAGGTCCGCGAGCTCGTCGGGCGCGAGGTGCTTGGTGTGGCCCATCTTGCCGTCCGACTTGGTGAGCAGGGTGTGGAGATCCTTGTAACGACCGTCGTGGAAGTAGGGCGCCGAGCCGCTCACGAAGCGCAGCGACGGCGTATCGAACTTGGCGCGGAGATCGGCGCCGGCGCGGCTCTTCACGTCGTGGCTCACGCCGTCGGGAAGGTCTCCTCCCTCACCGTGACACGACGAGCACCCCGCCTGGGGCGAGCGGAAGATGGCGAGCCCGCGCTCCACCGAGCGCCCGTCCTTGGCCTTCCGCGCCGGAGGAGCACGCAGCGATCCGACGTACGCCATCAGCGCGTCCTTGTCGTCGCCCGTGATTCCCTTGCCGCCGAGTCGCTTGAACGTCTGCACGAGGTGCGTCGACACGTCCGCGGCGTCACCGTTCCAGCCGTAGGGAGCGGCGCCGGAGAGGCGGCCGGCGAGCATCGGCGTCTGGCGCGGACCGTTCGGCGACGACCACACGAGCGTGTCGTCGCGGCCGTCGGGATGACAGCTCGCGCAGGCGCGGCCGTCGCTCGAGATGCGGTCGTCACCGGTGGAGTGGAAGAGCGCGCGGCCGCGTTCGAGCTTCGCCGACGCGCGCGTGGTCCGCGGGATGGTGGTGCTGGAGAGCGCGAAGGGACGCGGCGTGTCGCTCCCGTCGCCGATGGCGAGCGTCGTGATGGCGTGCGCGAACTGCGACCAGACGATCGCGCGCCCGTGCGCCTCGTCGAGCGCAATGCCGACCGGGCCCGACGGGACCGACCAGCGACCGAGCGCCACCTCGTGCGGATTGACGGCGTCGGC
>JAYTZB010001573.1:0-3410 GCA_043742085.1 Polyangiaceae bacterium | reverse complement strand
GCAACTGCAGAGCATCGACCCGTACTTCATCGATCTCTCTCTGCGCGAGAACGCGTTCGGCTCGCGCATCGGTCAGACGCTCGAGAACAAGCTGAGCATCCTGCCGCTCGTGCGCGGGTTCGGCTTCCAGAACATCTTGCTCGGCACGCTCGACTACGCGCGACCCGACGAGCTCGAAGTCGACGACGACTTCATGATGTACCTGCAGCAAAACCAGATCGACATGACGGGAGGCTTCGCCTTCACCGACATCGGCATCAATGATGGGCAAGGCAACTTCGCGCCGTCGCGCTCGATGCTCAAGATGCAGGCGTACGGCGTGCCCAATACCCTGCACGAGATCTATCTCAGCAAAGAAGGCATGCAGAGCGCGGGCTACGATTTTTCAACCGTTCAGCGAAGCCTCGGCCAGAGCATCGACTGGGTGCTCCAGAACTGTCGCGGCGATCACGGTGGTCCGCCGCGCATCTTCATCAACGTCGTGGACGGCTGCGATGCATTCCAGGAGGACTTCGATTCTTTCTCCACGATCCTGACCATCATTGCGGGCATGCCCATCGAAGGGCTCAGCTTCGAGGACGATCGCGGCACCTTCATGCCCTTTCAGGTCGGCGCGTTCGTCGCCGCGGCTCGCCCGTATCTGCCGCCGCCGCAGAAGATCATCGTGCACATGCACTCTGGCGCCGGATTCGAGAATGCATCGGTGATCGAAGCGCTGCTCAACGGCGCCGACGGCGTCTGGGGCGGGCTGCCCAAGCGCGCGGCCATCATCGGCCATGCGTCTCTCGGTGAGCTGATTGCCAATCTGGTACGCGCCGGCAATACCAACATGCAGAAATATCAGCTCTCGAATTTGTTGCCGCTCGCAACACAGCTCCAGACGCTCGATGACGAGCTGGGCATTCCAGACGATCTCCCGATCTTCGGCAAGAACGCCTACCGAATGACGCTGGACTTCTTTCGACAGATTCCCACCCGCGCCATGGATCTGCCGCCGGAGGTCATCGGAGGGAAAGGCGGCTTCCGCATCTGCCCGCTGGGCAGCGACGAGCCCATCGTCCGCGGGCGCCTCTCCGAGGTGACGGGCCAGCCCCCCGGCTCGTTCCCCGCGCTGGTGGTGACGACGATGGTGCAGCTCATGCGCAGCGATCTGCGGAAGGGCACGCGGATCGCCTATGATGATCCCGAGCTGCTCATGCAGCTCTATGTTCGCGCGGGAGGGCAATCATGACGGACGCGAAGACCCAGCTCGATAGTGCGGTCTACAAGACGCTGCTCGAGTCGACCAAGGCCATTCCGTGGAAGATCGACTGGGCCACGATGAATTTCGCTTACATCGGCCCGCAGATCGAGGAGCTCCTCGGCTGGACACCCGAGAGCTGGGCGAGCGCGCAAGATTGGGCGGAGCGGATGCACCCGGAGGAGCGGCAGTGGGTCGTCGACTACTGCGTGGCCCAGTCGAAGGCCGGAATCGATCACGAAGCGGACTATCGAGCGCTCACCAAGGCCGGCGGCTACGTGTGGTTGCGTGACGTGGTGCACGTCGTGCGCAATCCGGACGGTAGCGTGGAGTCGCTGATTGGCTTCATGTTCGACATCAGCGAGCGCAAGCGAACCGAGGAGAAGCTGCTCGAGCTGCAGAAGGAGCTCGAGGATCTGTCCTTCAAGGACGGCCTGACCGGCATCGCCAATCGTCGGCGGTTCGATGCGCTCTTCGACGTGGAGTGGAAGGCGGCACGCCGCAACAAGCGACCGCTCTCGCTCGTGATGTTCGATATCGATTTCTTCAAGCAGTACAACGATCACTACGGCCATGTCCGTGGCGACGACTGCCTCAAGCGCGTCGCGGAGACGTTGCGGGCCGGCGCCGCGCGGCCACGCGACTTCGTGGCTCGCTACGGCGGAGAAGAGTTCGTCCTCGTTCTGCCGGAGACCGACGAGACGGGCGCAGCGCACATCGCGGCCCGCTGTCGCGAAGCGGTGCTCGAGCAGAGCATCCCGCACGAAGCCTCGAAGGTCTCTCCAAGCGTCACCGTCAGCGTCGGCGTCGGCACCATCGTGCCGTCCCTCGACGACGAGCCGGTGCAGCTCATCGAGACCGCCGACAAGTGCCTCTATCGCGCGAAACAGGGCGGGCGCAACTCGCTGGTCGTGTCGAGCGCGTACAGCGCGTAGTCGTCAGCCGCCTCATGACGCTTCTCCGACTCGCGAGCGCGTCCGAAGGCAGCGCGATCCTCGCAGCGGAGGACGACTTCACGCGAGCGCTCGGCAGCTTCGACCGCTCGTTCAGGATGCGCACGAATGCACCCGTCGACGACGCCACTCTGCGGCGTTTTCTCGGTGAGCAAGCGATGGACTTCACGGCCGAGGAGGCGGCGGTCTGGGAGGAGGCGATCGCGGCGGTCGCGCGCGGGGTGCAGGGGATGGCCGGCGTCCTCCCGCCGGCGGTGCTCATCGTCAAGACGACCGGACGAGAGGAGCGCGACCACGCCTACACGCGCGCGAACGCGATCGTCCTGCCGGCCGCCCGCGTTCGTAGCCTCCGCGGCGAGCGCGCCTTCCGCCTCCTCGCGCACGAGCTGTTCCACGTCGCGTCGCGTGCGTCGCCCGCGCTACGCGACGCGACCTACGCGCTCCTCGGGTTCGCGCCGATCGGGCCGCTCGCACCGCCGCCCGAGCTCGACGACAAGAGGATGACGAATCCTGACGCCCACGCGCTCGACCACTACCTGCGGCTCGGGGAGCGCGCGTTCGTCCCGCTCTTGATCTGCCCACGGCCGCTCGCGGAGGTGCTCGAGGAGACATCGGTGCTCGGCGTCGTGCGGGTGACCCTGCTCGAGATCGACCCCGACGCCGCGACGATCGTGCGCGACGCCGGAGGGCCGGTTCTCGTGGACGCGGAAGCGACGGAATGGTCGAAGCGCATCGCGCGCAACTCCGAGTACGCCATCCATCCGGAGGAGATCCTCGCCGACAACCTCTCGCTGCTCGTCCGCCGTCGCCTCGGCGCAGCGACGCCGTCCGCGGATCTTCCCTTCTTGGCGGCATTCGAGGAGGCTCTAGCTGCCTCGGCTCTCGGCTCGGGGGCAGTGCGCTCTACCTCGTGAAGCGCGTTCCGTCGACTGACGAGACGCCTCAGAGGTTCGGGAGCACCTTCTTCACCGCGTCCAGATACGCCTGTTGCTCCGGCGTCAGCGGCGCCTTGGTCTTCTCGTAGAGGGAGAACCAGAGCGTCTTCTCCATCCAGAACCGATGCACGAACTCCTCGAAGCTCGCGGCGCAAATCGCCACGTTGCCTAACTTCATGACGTCGTCGAGACTCGCGCCCTCCGGCGCGTCCTCGTCTTCATCGTCGTGCGCAGGCTCGGCATACGCAACGGAGCATCCGCCGTTCGCTGTGAGGTGGAGGT
>JAYTZB010001572.1:0-1986 GCA_043742085.1 Polyangiaceae bacterium | reverse complement strand
TCCTGGAGCAGCTTGAGGCCTTCGGCGCGGGGGCGCTGGAAGGCGTTGCGGCCCATGATGGATCCGAACGCGCCGCCGTCGGCAAGGCCCTTCACGTCCTCGAGCAGGCCCGCGGTGTCGCGGTTCTCGCCGCCCGAGAAGATGACGATGCGCTTGCCGTTGAAGGCGCTCTTCACGCAGTGACGAACGCGCTCGGCGAGCGTCTTGATCGGCACGTTGTACTTCTCGATGACCTTCTTCGCCTCGGCCTGCTCGACGTGCGCCGTGGGCGGCTTGATCTTGATGATGTGCGCGCCGAGCTGCGCCGAGATCTGCGCCGCGTACGCCGCCACGTCGACCGCGGTCTCGCCTTCCTTCGACAGACCTGCGCCGCGCGGGTAGGCCCACACCACCGACGCGATACCGGCGTCCTTCGCCTCCAGGATGATCTCGCGGAGCTCCTCGTACATCGTGTTGCGCAGGCTGGAGCCCGGATAGATGGTGTAGCCGATGGCGCCGCAGCCGAGCCGCTGCGCATCCTTCACGCTGCTGGTGATGGCGCTGCAAGGATCGACCTTGGCGAGCGTGTCCGAGTTGTTCACCTTGAGGATGAGCGGGATCTGCCCCGCGAACTTGTCGGCGACCGACTCGATGAAGCCGAGCGGCGCCGCGTAAGCGTTGCAGCCGGAGTCGATGGCGAGCTGCACGTGGTAGTCGGGATCGTACGCGTCGGGGTTGGGCTCGAACGAGCGCAGCGCGCCGTGCTCGAAGCCCTGGTCGACGGGCAGGATCACCAGCTTGCCGGTCCCGGCGAGCGTGCCGTGGTTCAGCATGCGAGCGAGGTTCGCCTTCACTCCGGGGTTCTCGGATCCGTACCAGGACAGGATCTGCTTGACGCGGTCGGTCGCAGGCATGCTCGCTTCGCTCCTCGAGCCGGCGCGCCGGCTCGTTGCTCGTGGGTCACGTGTTCTCGGGTGGCGGAGCGTAGCGGCTGGGGATTTATCGATCAACGAGCAGAGTGATCGGCGTCACTCATTCCTGCGTGACGCTCCATTGCCGCTTGCGCCACGAAGGTTCACAGGCCAAAACCCGCGTCAATCTCATGTCCGATAGCCTCCCTCCGCTCAAGGCCGCTGCCGTCGTCGGGACCACGCTTCGCGAGCACGTCCTCCACGGAATGCACGCCGCGAGGGGCGCGACCGGCGAGTTCACCTCGCTGCTCAACCACATCTCGCTCGCCATCCGCATCATCAACTCGCGCGTCCGCGCCGCGGGCCTCGCCGATCTCCTCGGGTACACCGGCGAGACCAACGTGCAGGGCGAGTCGGTGCAGAAGCTCGACACGTTCTCCAACGAAGTGCTGATGAACGTCCTCGAGCGCAGCGGCCACTGCGGCGTCATCGCGAGCGAGGAGCTCGACGAGGCGCAGATCGCCGATCACCACGGCAAGTACGTGGTGCTCTTCGACCCGCTCGACGGCTCGAGCAACATCGACACGAACGTCGGCATCGGCACCATCTTCGCGGTGCTGCGGCGTAACGAGCCGAAGCTCTCGCGTCCCAGCCTCGCCGACGCACTCCGTCCCGGGCGCGAGATCGCGGCCGCCGGCTACGTGCTCTACGGACCGTCCACCATCTTCGTGATGTCGACGGGGCAGGGCTGCCACGGCTTCACGCTCGACCCGTCGATCGGCGAGTTCTTCCTCTCGAACCCGGACATCCGCGTGCCCGAGCGCGGCTGCTGCTACTCGGTCAACGAGGGAAACTTCTCGCGCTGGGCCCCCGAGGTCCAGCACTGGGCGCGCTGGGTGAAGGCCGTGCATCCGGCCGGCACCAACCCCGACGGAAGCGCCCCTTTCAAGACCCCGTACGGCGCACGCTACGTCGGCTCGATGGTCGCCGACGCGCATCGCACGCTCGTGAAGGGCGGCATCTTCGCGTATCCCGCCGACAGCAAGAGCACGAACGGCAAGCTGCGCCTGCTCTACGAGGCGAACCCGATGGCGTA
>JAYTZB010001571.1:0-3538 GCA_043742085.1 Polyangiaceae bacterium | reverse complement strand
CGGGTTGCCACCCTCCTCGAGCTGCTACGCTCGGTCCCGATGCGCGCAACGGCATTCCTGGCGATGGCGATCCTGCTCGCGGCAAGCGCCGTCGGCGCGACACCGCCGCTCGCCGCCGCCGCGCCGCGGCCGTCGGCCGCGACCCGGGTGGCGCGCGTCGTCGCCCCGGCGAAGCGCGAGCTGACCACCGAGAGCGGCACCGCGCTCGACAGCGGCGAGCCGTGGGCCGCCTCGCTCTCACCGATCGCGGTCCTCAATCGCAACACCAATGCTCGCGGCGCGATCCGCCTCTACGACGCGCACGGCGTCCTCGATCGCGGCGAGGCGCGCGCGTTCATGCGCATCGCCGGCAGCACCAGGTCCGAGCCGGACGACGCCGGCGACGACGACGAGCGCCTCGACCTGCGGGTCGTGCAGCTCGCCATCCGCGCTGCGCATCACTTCGGGGGCGCATCGATCGCCATCATCAGCGCGACGCGCGCCGGCGCTCGCGGCAAGCACGGCACTGGCGAGGCGCTCGACTTCGCGCTCGACGGCGTGAAGGCCCCGGTCCTCGCGGCGTACCTTCGTGGAACGCCGCGCGCCGGCGTGGGCATCTACACGCATCCTCGGACGCAGTACGTCCACCTCGACGTCCGCGAGCACAGCTACCACTGGATCGACGGCTCGCCTCCGGGCGTCACGTGGCGCGAGCAGCTCCTGTCGGATCCGAAGCAGGAAAAGCGCGACGCGTCGTGGTCGGCCTCCATGGACCTGCCGGAGCCGCCGAAGTAGCGATCAGGCAGCGGGCTTCTGGTGCTTCTTGATGCGCTCGACCACGTGCGTGATCGACTCGGGATCGAAGAGCAGCGAGTTGTGCCCGCGACCGGGGAGCACGACGACGTCGCCGCGCGGGAAGACGGCGCTCTCGCACGGGACCACCATGAGGTCGGCGTCGGCGACGACGGACATGTGCGGCACGTCGTGATCGTGCGCGCGTGCGCGTAGCCGGGCGAGCACCGGGCTCGTGCGATGGAGATCCGCCCCGACCAGGAAGCGGAACGGATGCGCGCGCTCGGTACCGCCGAACGGGCTGCCGAGAGAGATGGTCTGGGCGACGCGCGCGTGTCCGCCGAGCTCCTGCACGTACCAGCGCGCGACGAGGCCGCCGAGGCTGTGCCCAACGAGGTGCACGCGACATCCCACGGGGATGCGCGCGACGAGGCGCGCCAGGCTGCGCGCGATGCGCTCGATGCCGGCGCCCGGCGCATGCGTGAAGCTCGCGACCTTGGCGTTGGTCCCGTTGACGAGGTGGCTGCGCATCGGGCGGAACACGCCCGCGCTCGCGAAGAAGCCGTGGATCAGCACGACCACGTCGTCGGCCGGAGCGCACTCGGCGGGGACGACGGGCGCGATGTCACGCGCCATGAGCGCGACCTCACGCAGCGTGGCGACGGTCTCGGTGAGCCGAGAGCGGAACGTCGCGGGGAGATAGGCGCCGTAGAGCGGCGGGATGGCGTCGGTGAGGTGAGCGGGCGGAGGCAATGCGGTTACGAGTGGAAGCACGATCCGTGCGCAGGGCCAAAGTTGTTGCTAGGGTTCCCGACCCCTCGATGACCGCTGCCGCGACGCCCGCTCCCGCCCCCACCGCCGCCTCCATTTCGCCCGCTTCGCCCGCGCCCGCGGTGTTCACGCTCGCGATGGAAGTGGGTGACGACGACATCGACATGCTCGGACACGCGAGCAATATCGCGTATTTGCGATGGGTACAGGACGTGGCAGTGGCGCACTCCGCCACGGTCGGTCTCGACATGGAAGGCTACTCGCAGCTCGGCGCCGTGTTCGTCGTCCGGCGCCACGAGATCGACTACCTGCGTCCGGTCGTACGCGGCGAGCAGCTCGAGCTGCGTACGTGGATCGACAGCGCGTCCGCCGCCAAGTGCAAGCGCGCGACGGAGATCGTGAGGATGAGCACGCCCGAGGTGATCGTCGCGCGCGCGATGACCACGTGGGGCTTCATCGAGCTCACCACGGGTCGCCCGACGCGCATCCCCGATTCGGTGCGCGTCGCGTTCTCCCAGCCGACGATGCGCGAGCTCTCCGCCCTGCGAAGCTCCGAGGCGCCTCCGCCCGTCAGCGGGTGAGCGCGGTGGCCGCGCTGCTCGCGGTGATCCACACGTGATAGTTCCGGTACTCGCCGGCTGTCGCCTCGAGCCTGACGACGTCACCGGGCGCGAGAGCGTCGATGATGGCACTGGCCTCGCGCCAGGCGCGCGCGCCGCTCGACGACTCCGATGACATGGAGAGGTCGGTCGACCCGTGCGGCGTGTGCACGCGAAGGCCGCGCGTGCCCTCGCCGACGCGAACGACGATGCGCACCTTCTTCGCGCTGCCAGCGCCGCCGCCTCCGCTGCTGCCGCTGCTGCCGCTGCCCCGGGCGACGACGAACGACTCGGTGCCGCCGGCGGGAATGATGCGACCGCCGTCGAAGCGCGGTCGCCCGCGATCGTCGGCGAGGATCTCGAGCGTGGTCCAGCCGCCGTTCGGCGCCGGCGACGTGTACCCGTGCTCGGCCTCGCTGATGACGTCGGCGACGTCGAGCTCGTCGACGATCCTCGAGGACCCCTCGCGGGCGCCCCCGGGTGTGTCGAGCGCGCTCCAGTCGGCGCGGTAGATCACCTTGGTCGGTCCCGCGCAGATCAGGTTGTCGGTGAGCGTGACGCGTTCGAGCTCGACGCCGAAGCGTGACGTGATCAGGCCGAACCAGTTCGGATACAGCGCGAGATACGCGGGCCGCTCGTCGGGCTCGAGCCGTTCGATGAGCTCCACGGTCGACGCCTCGCCGTTCACGGCGGCGCGCGCGAAGGGCATGCGGTGATAGCCGCCCAGGCCCAGCGCATCGAGGGCGGCGCGATCGGAGACGAACGGAATCGCGCCCGCGTCGCCGAGCAGCACGCGCGCGCCCGGCTCCATC
The DNA here is from genome assembly GCA_043742085.1 of Polyangiaceae bacterium. GTDB lineage: Bacteria > Myxococcota_A > Polyangia > Polyangiales > Polyangiaceae > Labilithrix. The sequence goes on along the minus strand of JAYTZB010001571.1, from coordinate 585 downwards.
GTTCGCGCGAGCCGCACGCCGACCTCGATCTGCTGGTCACGGATGTTTCCGGCGGCGCGCGCGAAGTGTTGCACCTGCACGGGGATCCGCGCGCCCGCGACGACGATGGCCGCTGCTACGAGAGAGCCCGCGACCACGGGGCCGGCTCTTCTCCCGAGACCATGCGCGATTGCCGCGGCGCCGGAGGATGCAGCGACGAGCACGAGCAGCAGCCCCGGCGCGTAATAACGGAAGTTGTGGAACGGCGCGTTGTTGTTGAACGACACGAGCAGGATCCACGCGAGCGCGCCGGCCAGGCACGCGGCAGCGACCGGTCGGCGGTCGCGAGGGAAGAGCGCCGCCAACGCGAGCGCTGGCACGACGAGGCCTAGCGCGCGCACCACGGAGAGCTCGGCGCACACGCCCTTGATCGCGAAGGTGATCAGGTTCTCGACGTACGCGCGCGAGCGATCGACATCCGAGAGGTATGGATTGGACGACAGCAGCTTCAGCTGCGCGCCCGCCGACTGCGCGGTGCCCGTTGCGCCCCGATTCACGGCGAGGACGAGCGCGGTCACAGCGAGCCCGGGCAATGCGCTCCGCAGC
>JAYTZB010001570.1:0-2686 GCA_043742085.1 Polyangiaceae bacterium | reverse complement strand
GCACTTTCCGCGAAGCCACTTAGAAAGCACCTCAACAACTTAACCGCGTCGTCCTGTCCCAAGGCGTTGCGTGTTTAAGCACTCAAAGTGGGGTTGATTGGCGTCAATTACTTCTGCGGGCTGGCGACAACTATTCTTGCCGGTCGCCTGGTTGATCAGATCGGGTGGGCCTCGTTCGGGTAGTTGTCGTCGGTAGTTGTCGTCGGGGTAATTGTCGTCGGCTTGGGATCCTTTCGGCGCTTGGCCTCTTCGGCGCGGATGCTGCCGCGATCGATCTCGAGGATCGTGGCGTGGTGGACGAGGCGATCGATAGCCGCCGCGGTGGTCATCGGGTTCTTGAAGATGCGGTCCCACTCGCTGAACACGAGGTTGCTGGTGATCACGAGCGAGCGGCGTTCGTAGCGCTCGGCCATGAGGGTGAAGAGGACCTCGGCCTCGTCGGGCGTCTGCTGGACGTAGCCCAGGTCGTCGAGGATCATCACGTCGAAGGCATCGAGCGCACGCAGGGCACGCGGCAAGGAGAGGTCGCGCCGCGCGGCCAAGAGCTGCTGCACGAGCTGGTACGTCGGCATGAACAGCACGCTGACGCCGGCCCCGACGAGCGCATGACCGATCGCGCACGCGAGGTGGCTCTTCCCGACGCCAGGGCGACCGAACAGCAGCACGTTGTTGGCGCGCTCGGCGAAGTCGCCGCGGGCGAGCTCGCGCGCCTGGATCAGGACGGTGCGCGGTACGCGCGCGGGGTCGAGTGTGTCGAAGGTCTTGGCGGGCGGCAGGTGCGAGGCGCGGCGAAGGCGATCCACGCGCCGCTCATGCCGCGCGTGCGCCTCGACTTCGAGCACCTCCACCAAGGTGACGAGGGCTTGATCCTGGCCCGCGTCGACAAAGCGCTTCGCCATCTGGTCGGCCGCGCTCGGCAGCTTGAACTGCGTGAGGAGCGCAGCGAGACGGTCGCCGATCTCCGGCGTGTAGCCGGTCACGCAGCACCCGCCATCGTGATCAGGTCGTCGTACACCGCGAGGTCGGGCACGCCGATCTCGAGGTGCGGGACTTCGGAGACGATCGGTTGCGCGAGGGCGCGCACGGCGGCGAAGTCGAGGCCGGCCGCGCGCGCGAGCAGGACCTCGACGGCGCGCGCGACGTCCGCCTCCGAGGTGCTCGCCGCGAGATGCAGGATCCGGACGTAGTCGACGTCAGCGCGGTCGCCGCGGCCGACTCGGAGCGCGTCGTAGCACCGGCGGAACGTCAGCGACGGAAACAGGTCCTCGCGATACCGGTATGCCGCGAACGCACCGGGCTTGCGGACCAGCGACCAGATGACGTGGCGGTAGTCGATGCGGTGAACATCGCCGCCGCGGAGCCGTGGCATGGTCTCGAGCAGGCTCTTGCCGAGCCAGATCTCCACGACGTCCGGGTGGATGCGCGCGGTGACCCAGTGCCCGATCAGCCGCGACGGCACCGAGTAGATCCGCTTGGCGATGTGCACGGTGCTCCAGCCGCGCACCTTGACTTCGATCTCGGTGAACTCCGGGAGGCGGTGACTCGGTAACGGGCGAAGCACGAGCCGCTCTTGCGCGAGCTCGGCGGCTCGCGCTCGGTGAAAGCGCTCTTCGACGACCGCGCGCGCGAACGCGAGATACGCCTCGACGGTCAGAAAGTCGCGGCTGCCGCGCAGGATCAGCGCCTGGGTGAGCGCCGTCTTGAGCAGGTCGTTGGCCTTTTCGACGACGCCATTCTGGTGCGCCTCGCCGGGCTCGATCCGCGAGGACTCGAAGCGGTAGTGGTCGACGACCTGGGCAAACCGCTTGGTCAGCGTGCGGCCTCCCGTCTCGACGAGCTCGTGCGTCGCCGCCGACAGATTGTCCTGGCGGACGCGCGCCGGCACGCCGCCGAGCGCCCAGAACGCACCCTGCAGCCCCGACACGAGCGCCTCGTAGGTCTCCCCCATCGCGATCGACACGTAGCGCCAGCCGCTCCACGCGAGCACGAACTGGAACATCAGGTGGACGAAGCGCGCGCCCGCGATCGTCACGCCGAGCTCGGCGCAGTGCGTGAAGTCGAAGGCCCCGAGGTGGCCCGGCTGGTGCGCCTGCGGAAACATCACCTCCTGCCGCGGGCCGTGCATCGCACGCCACCGGCGGATCTGACGCTGCAGCGTGCGCACCTGTCCGGGCTCGAACTCCTCGGGATGCCGGCGGCAGAGCTCGCCCATCAGCGTCGTCCCGAGCAGCTCACCGTCCTCGTCACTGCGCAAATACGGCTCGATCTCAGTGGCCCACACCGCGGCGAACGGGTCGGGCCGGGTCCTCCAGGTCCGGGTCGTCTTCGTCGCCGACGGCATCGCGCCGTCTTGCCAGGTGCGCGCCGAGCGCTCGCTCATCGCGGCAGCGGCCGCAGCCGCTTCCAACGTCTGTCCTTGCATTCGCTTGCTCCTCAAAATGCGGACTTGCCCGTCGGTGACCATCGACCTGCACCGCCCCCGCGGCGCGAGAGGGTCAAGTTTCCGGCCATCACGCTGGCTGTCCGCTCGTCGACGAACCGGCAGATCTAGTTGTCGCCAGCCGGCAAAACTAGTTGTCGCTCATCAAGGTCGTCTTCGCTACTCATCGTAGGCCGCCAGGTCGTGCGGGATGACGTCGGTATCGTCGAGATGTGCGGGCAGCACGAGCTCGATGGGAACCGGCCG
>JAYTZB010001569.1:0-3024 GCA_043742085.1 Polyangiaceae bacterium | reverse complement strand
TACGAAGTGAAGCGCGACGGCGAGCCTCTCGAGCCCAGGATGTGGGGCACGGCCGTTGCCGTCGATCCCGGCGAGCATCGCGTCGAGGTGTCTGCGAAGGGCAAGACGTCGCGCACCTATAGCGTGCGCATCACCGGCGCCGGTGTCGTCGAGATCATGGTCGACAACCTCGACGACGCGCGTCCCGTCGTCGTCGCCGCGGCATCCGCGAAGCCGGTGCCGTCGCGCATCCGTCTCGAGTCGACCGTCCCCGCGGCGCCGGCCGAGGAGAGCCATGGCGGCGCCCAGCGCACCATCGGCCTCACGCTCGTCGGCCTCGGCATCGTCGGCCTCGGCACCGGCGCGTACTTCGGAGGCAAGGCACTGAGCGAGTCCGCGGAAGGTCGCCGCTCCTGCACCGTCACGCCGTGTCCGGCGGACCAGAAGGCCGCCGCCACCGACGCGAACGACCGCGCGAAGTCGTCGTTCACCACCAGCGTCGTCACGGTGGCCTCCGGCACCGGCGCGCTCGCGGTCGGCCTGATCGTCTACTTCATGGCGCCGAGCGCTACGTCGGCCGCCGCCGCGCCCCCCAAGCGGATGACCGCGCGCTTCGCTCCTTCGGTGAGCCCGACCGAAGCCACGGTCGGCGTCACCGGCGCATTCTGAGCCGGAAATATAGCCTGATCAGCGACGTATCTCCGCCTTGTCGCGCGGCACCGTCGCGTCGTCGGTGGTGCGCGGCGGATCGAGCGTGAGGCCGCGCACGATGCGGGCGCGCGCGAGCGCAAGACGCTCCGAGAGGACCTCCTCGTCCTTCGCGGAGGGCACCTTCGTGGAGACGTGCACGAGCAAGCAGCGACGGATGAACGCGCCGAACAGGTAGACGTGTCCCTCGAGCTCGCCGCCCGGCCTCGCGGCGTCGAGCGCCACCCAGATGCGCGAGTCGTAGGCCTCGGGGCCGATGGTCGTCTGATCCTCGACGGTGGTGAGCGTCGTCGACGTCACCCACCCCAGCGCGCGCGCGCGTGCCTCGCACTTCTGACGATTGACGAGCTCGTCCTCCTGCGTGGTGAGGACGTAGACGCGCGAGGACGTTGCCTCGTGCAACGCGAACAGCGAAGGACGCGAGTGATCGTCGATGCGCCATGCCTTGCCGTCGGGGAGCGGGAAGGAGAGGAGGAAGCGCTTCGAGTGATAGCGACCCCACGACGGGTCGTCGCTCGGGTAACGCGGAGCGGCGCCCGCCGGCAGGTCCGACGACGTGCGCGGCGCAGCGGCGACCGGCGGGTCGCCGCATGCCGCGACGACCGCGACCAGCGCCGCCGCGAGCAGAGAAGCACCGCGAGTCACGCGGTCCTCAGTGCGGGCCGGGCTCGGCGCAGACGTGATTGATGCAGGTGGTGCCACTCGCGGCGTTGCAGCAGTCGGCGCTCACCGTGCACTTGTCACCGTCCTGCGAGCAGGTGCCGGCGCTCTTGCAGACGAGACCGCCGTCGGGGCCGGAGCCGTCGCAGAATCCGCCGCAGCATTCGGTGCCGGTGGCGCAGCCTGCGCCGTCACCCTTGCACGGGTCGAGCGCCCAGAACCCGCGCATGTTGATCTGCGCCTCGTCCTGACCGGGAAGGAGGAACGGCGGGTGGCTGGGGTCGACGCCCGGCATCGGGTTGAGATCGATGGCGGCGACCCAGAGGAGCTTCACAGCGTCCTTGGCCTCGAGACGCTGGTTGCCGTACGTGCGGCGGCTCGTGAACACCACCCAGAAGAAGCCGCCCGACGGCACCGGCGCGAACGTCGGCTCGAAATTGTAGGAGAGGTCGCGCCCAGCGGCGGCGGCGAACGGGTAGCCGTCGCCGTTGAGCTTCGCGAGGCGCACTTCCTGACCGGGCGTCACCGTGCTCGCGAAGTAGAGATCCGCGAGGCCGTTGCGCGTGTCGTTGGGGCCGCGATGGTAGATCGCCCACTTCGCGTCCGGCGTCATGCTGGGCCACCCGATCGGCTGGGCGGCGCCCTTGTCGATCAGCTTGAGCGGCGAGCCCACGACCTTTGCGCTTGGGAGATCGAAGCCCCACACGCTGAGCGTGCCGAGATCTGCGCCGGTCATCCCGATGTACGCGATCTTGGTACCGTCCGGCGCGAAGCTGGGCATCGACATCGACGTTCCATCGAGGCCGCTGCCAGGGACCAGCGCGCCCGTCGCTGTGTCGAAGAGACCGGGAACAGCGCCCGGCGGTCCGGGGATCGTCGTGTCGCCGTTCTGCACCATGTACTTGCCGTTCGGCGAGAGCGCCGCGTTCGACCACGCGCGGTGCTGCGGCGAGCTGGGTTGCGCGCTCGCGCCGAGCCCGAGGTCGTGGATCGGCTTGTTCTTAAGGAGATCGTAGGATCCCCCGAGCGTGTCGCCGCCGCTGATCAGGGTCGAGCCGTCGGCCGAGACCGTGTGGCACGTCATCGAGCACCCGCCGTCGGGAAGAGCGCCGAACGTGCCCGCGCTGAAGTCATCGGGCGCGGTCGCGCCCGGCTTGATGCGCATCACGCGGCCTTGCGCGTTCGCCCAGTAGTAGATGGTGCCGCGCATCGAGGCCGGCGCGATGGTCCACGTGTGCTGCACCGCGATCGCCGCCGACGTGCCGTTCCAGCGCGCGACGGTGAGCGCCGCCGCGCCGGACGTGGAGTCGACGAACTTGCTCCACACGCCCGCGCCGAATGCGTAGCGCGCGGGCGGCGGAACGGTGGTGAACGACTCGAGCTCGAACGTGCTGTTTGCAATATGCACGTAATAGATGTCGGCCGCCGCGCCGCCGTTCCACATCAGCTTGGGGCTGTTGAGGCCGCGCGGGAACACCGTGCCGTCGTACGGATAGGCCCACTGGATCGCGGCGTCCTTCACCGACGCGCCGGTGAGCGCGGTGATGACGTTGGCCGGCGCCATGGCCGCGTTGTCGAGGACGTGCAGCTTGACGCCGAGCGTCGCGGTGCCCTTCTGGCCCTGGAACGCCGCGGTGATGGTGACCGCGCCGCCGATCGTTCCGCTCGTCGTGTAGA
>JAYTZB010001568.1:0-2703 GCA_043742085.1 Polyangiaceae bacterium | reverse complement strand
CGCGCGTTCGGGATCGAGTGCGAGGAGCTCCCGGACGGCCTCGTGATCCAGGGCAAGGAAGGCCCGCTCACGCCGGCGCGGATCGAGAGCAAGGGCGATCATCGCATCGCCATGACCGCTTGCGTCCTCGCGCTCGGCGCCGCGGGCCCGAGCACCATCGTCGACTGCGACTGCATCGGCACCAGCTTCCCGCGCTTCGTCGGGACCCTCCGCGCCCTGGGCGCCCGGATCGACGCGAGCGACGCGCAGGCGGACGCCACCTGAGCCCAGGTGACCGCGTGATACGCTGAGCTCCTCCGAAGGGGGTTCCGTGCAAAATACATTCTTTCGTGTGACGAGCGGCTGCGCAGCTGTCGCGGCGGTGGTGGTCGCCGTCCACGCGTGCGGCGGGACGACGACCTCTCCGCCCACCGGCGGCACGGACGCGTCGACCGGGTCGAGCGGCGGCACCAGCGGGACCACCAGCGGCGGCAGCAGCGGCTCGACGAGCGGTGGGCTCTCGTCGTCGTGTCCGGCAACGGCGCCCGCCAGCGCATCCGCGTGCAAGACCATCGGCCTCGAATGCGAGTACGGCAGCGACCCCGCGGTCGAGTGCGACGTCGTCGCGACGTGCAACGGCACGGCGTGGAGCGTGAGCACGCCGGCCGGGAGCCCGACATGCCCGACGCAGAACACGTCGGCCTGCGCGGCTTCGAAGGCCGCGCTTCCGCCCGGCGGGACATGCGCCGACGACGGGCTCTCGTGCAGCTACGCGACCGGCTCTTGCCTCTGCCACATGAAGTGCGGCCCGCAGTTCCCGCTCCCTCGTCCCTGCGAGGCCGGCACTCCGCTGACCTGGGACTGCGGGAGCGCGGCGAGCGAGTGTCCCGCGGAGCGGCCGCGCCTCGGCGCCGCGTGCACGAGCTCCGGCCTCGACTGCAACTACGGCCAGGAGCCGTGCCAGACGACGAGCTTCGTCTGCGAGAGCGGTACGTGGCACGGCAAGATGAACACGTGTCCGGTCTCGACGGCGCGCCTCAAGAAGGAGATCCACTATCTCTCCGAGGCGGAGCTCCGCCAGATCAGCGAGGACACGCAGTCCCTCCGCCTCACGACGTATCGGTACAAGGACGGCGATCCGGCACAGCACCTCGGCTTCATCATCGAGGACGCTCCGGACAGCCACGCCGTGGTGCAGGGCAGGGAGCGCGTCGATCTCTACGGCTACACGAGCATGACCGTCGCCACCCTCCAGGTGCAGCAGAAGGAGCTCGCGGAGCTGCGTCGCGAGGTCGAGACGCTGCGCCGGGAGATGGCCGAGCAGCGCGCCACCTGCGGCAAGTAACGTCGAGACCTCGCGCGCGGTCCGTGATAAATCCACCGGCGTGACGCGAACACGTCCCATCGTCGCCATCGACGGCCCCGCGGGGGCCGGCAAGAGCACCGTCGCGCGCCGCCTCGCGGACGCGCTCGCGTTCGTCCTCGTTGACACGGGCGCGATGTACCGCGCGGTGGCGCTCGCCGCGAAGCGTGAGGGCATCGCGTGGAGCGACGGACCCGGCCTCGGCGTGCTGGCGCACAGCCTCGTCGCCAAGCATGCGCTCTCCTTCGAACGTGACCCCGGCCTCGGCGTCCGCGTGAAGCTCGCCGTCGATGACGGCGCCGGCGGAACGACGCGCGAGGACATCTCGGACGCCATCCGCACCCCCGACATGGCACAGGGCGCGAGCCTCGTCTCCGCGCACAGCCAGGTGCGCGACGTCCTCCTCGAGCTGCAGCGCCTCGCAGGCGCCGGCGGCGGGGTGGTCCTCGAGGGACGCGACATCGGAACCGTGGTCTTCCCCGACGCCGAGGTGAAGTTCTACCTCACGGCGAGCGCCGAGGTCCGCGCCAGCCGGCGGCACGCCGAGCTCGTCGCGAAGGGGCAGGCGGTCACCCTCGAGGAGACGCTCGCCGACGTGAAGCGCCGTGACGCGCAGGACGAGGGCCGCGCCGTCGCCCCGCTCAAGAAGGCCGACAGCGCGATCCTCGTCGACTCGACGACGCTCACGTTCGAGGAGACCGTCGCGCGCATGCTCGAGCACGTGCAGCACGCCGCGCCGTCATGAGCGCCAGGAGCTGCTCTTCCTCCGGCCGCCGGGGCAGCCACGGGCGCGGCGTCACGTTCGCCGCGCTCCTCGCGCTTGCTCCGGCGCTCGCGCTGGTCACGTCGTGCGGGCCGGGTGACGACAGCGGCGCGCGGACGGCGCGTCGCGAGCTCGTCCCGCAATGGCAGGACGTCTTCGACGGCACGCCCGAGATCTACGCGGTGGTCCGCCCGCAGGCCATCAAGCGCGATGCCGTGTACGGCGTGTTCTTCAAGAACGTCCTCCGCGTGGCGCAGGCGCGCAGCGCGATGCGCGGCGCGACCACGCTGGAAGCGCTCGAGGGCGCCGAGGAGATCATCGTCGGCATCCGCAAGGATCAGAACGGCGAGGACGCGGCGCTCGTCATCCGTGGCGTCCCGGCGAGCCTCGATCCCGCGAAGATGACCGACGCGACGGGCCATCCCGTCCTGCGCCTCGTCGATTCGCGCGCCCGGGTCCCCGAGTACGAATGGATCGATCGCCAGAGCGCCTCGTCGAGCGGCGCGGGGTCGGTCTTCGTCCTGCCCGACCGCACGTGGATCGGCACCATCGGCGACGCCCGCGGGCGCGCCCGACAGGCCTTCGCGTCACCGTTCGG
>JAYTZB010001567.1:0-5317 GCA_043742085.1 Polyangiaceae bacterium | reverse complement strand
CCGAGGACGTCCCGGCGGGCACGGAGATCTGGAGCGTCGTTGGCGGCGGGCAGCCATGAAGCTCGATCGCGCCGTGTCGATCATCGACCGCCTCGGGATTTGCCTGGTCTACCCGATCGACAATCGACCCGAGCCGGTGTCGCTGTGGAGCGCGCTCTATCCGAAGAGCAAGATGAGCTGGTCGTGGGACTCGGATGCGGATCCGCGGGTGGCCCAGGTCTGGCACCTCCGCGAGCGCCTGGCGCACTCCAGCGAGGTGGCCTACGCGAAGTGGTTCCGCGGGCGCGCGACGTTCTTCTCGCTGCCGGTCTTCCATGCGCTGCTCGGTCGGCTCACCGAGGCGGGGGATGTCTTCGCCGGGCTCCCTCACGAGTCGCTGGAGATCCTCGAGCGCCTGCGAGAGATGTCGCCGCGGTCGACGAAGGAGCTCCGCGCCGAGGTCGGCCTCCGCGGCAAGCCCTACGAGAGCATCTTCAACCACGCGATGAAGGCGCTCTGGACGCGCCTCCTCGTGGTGGGCACCGGGGAGATCCCGGATGGCGCCTTCCCTTCCCTCGCGGTCTCCGCTACCGAGATGATGTTCGAGGACTCCTGGAACGCCCGCGCGCACGTGCCGGAGGTCGCGCGCGCCACGCTCGACGAGGCGCTCGCGCGCTCGCCCGCCTTCGCCAAGGAGCTCGCGAAGAGCGTGAAGGCAGTGCGCGACGCCAACGCGGCGATGCGCCGCTTCGACGACGACGAGCTCTGAGGCGCGGGCGCACCCTCGACAGAACCGGTGCGATGGTCAGGGTCCTGACCGTCGCGATGTCCGGGGAATCACGAGGCCCGGGGACGATTCGGGTCTTGACGGTCCGAATCGCCGCGCGCCGCCGCGACCGGTCACGTCAGGCGCGCGAGCACGACGAGCACCGCGGCGGTCGCTGCGATGGCGACGGCCAGCACGCGCCACGCGCTCGACGTCCGCGGGCGCGTCAGGCGCTCCAGCGAGGGAAACGTGATCTCGTGGACGCGTCCCGATTCGGCGTCGACCAGGACCACGCCGTCGACGTCGAAGGCGATGCGATACTCGAGGATCTGCCGGCGCGTCGCGCTCGTCTCGATGCGCGGCGCGAGCGCGCCCGTCTTCACCTCGACCACGTAGCGCGCGCCGTCCTTCTCCGCGAGGTAGTCGGCGCGCAGCGGGATGACGACGACGCGGTCGTCGATGCGAACGGCGTGCTCGACCGCCACCTGCGCGCCGAGGACCGCGAACCCATGCGCTTCGAGCAGCGCTGGCGCGCGCGCCTCACCGAGCACCGCGCGCTCCATGCGCAAGGACATCCGCCGCCGCCGCGACCGGCGTCGCAACACCATCATCAGCGCCTGCACGACCGCGAACGCGACGGCGAGCGCCGCCACGATCAGCAGCACGTCCGGCGGGATGTCTGCGGCTCTCACCGTCCATGCTTCGCATCGCCGGCGGCGGTTGGCCAACCTTCGTGCGGCCGACCAGAGGCGAACCTACGGCACGACGATGGTGGCTCGCACGCCGCCCGACGACGCGTAGCTCGCACGGATCCGCGCGCCCGCCTCGGCCGCCTTGCCACGACGCGCGAGAGCGACGATGGCCCCGCCGAATCCGCCCCCGGTCATGCGCGCCGCGATCACGTCGGGATCGGCCTCTGCGATGGCCACCAGCCGATCGACGTCCGGCACGCTGACCTCGAAGTCGTCGCGCAGCGATGCATGGGAGGCCTGAAAAAGCGTGCCGAGAGCGCGTTCATCGCCCGCTCGCAGCGCCGCGACTGTGGCGAGAACGCGGCGGTTCTCGCTCACCACATGACGCGCGCGGCGATCGAGCGGCGGAGCCAGCAGAGTGATGGCGCCGTTCGTGGTGCGCGGGTCGCCGTCGCTCGCGTCGCGCAGCGTCTTCAGCTCGAGGACGTAGGCGGCGCGCTCGACCTCCTCGCGACGGGTCACGTACTCGCCGCCGGCATGCTGGTGGCTCACGCCGGAGTCGATGACCAGGAGCTCGACCGAGGCCGGCAGCGCGACGTGCTCGAAGGCCAGCGACCGCGTATCGAGGAAGAGCGCCGCGTCGGTGGTCCCGACCGTGGCGGCCATCTGGTCCATGATGCCGCTCGGGATTCCCAGGAAGTCGGTCTCCGCGGCGCGCCCCATGCGCGCGATGGTCACCGGGTCCAGCTCGATCGCCAGAGCCATGCATAGTGCACGGATCAGCGCGACCTCCAGCGCCGCGCTCGACGCCAGGCCCGCGCCGATCGGCAGATCCGAGGTCACGAGCGCATCGAAGCCGGCCAGGTGGGACGCCGACGCCGACGCCGACGCCGAGGGCGCCGCGTTCCGGAGCGCCTGCACGGTGCCCTGCACGTAGTCGATCCACGAGCCGCGCTTCTGCTCGCGTCCGAGCTCGAACGTCTCGTCCCCGGTGAACGCGCTGCTCGCCACGCGCACCACGCCGTCGGTGCGGAGCGCCAGCTCGATGCGTGTCTCGCGCGCGATGGCGATGGGCAGCACGTAGCCATCGCTCGTGTCGGTGTGCTCGCCGATGAGGTTCACGCGACCGCGGGCCGACGCGAAGCTATCCGGGAGAACGCCGAAGCGCGCCAGGAAGCCGGGCATCGGAAGGCGCTCATCTGTCGGGGGCCGGAGGACCAAGACGCTCTTCGGTCAGCGTAGCAGCGCCTGGAGGTCGAGCGTCTGGAGGATGCCCTTCGTGATCGGCCGCTTCGCATCCCAGAAGATGCGCGCGCTCAGGAAATCGCTGGCCGCCGTCGAGCGGAGCGCCGTCGCCGCACGCCGCGCCTGCGCTTCGTCGTCGAAGGCCAGGAAGTAGCAGGTGTCGTCGAGCACCACGGGGCGCCCCTCGTGAGGGCCCACCACGGTGAATGTCGACCGCTTGTAGAGTCCGGAGATGGCCACCTTCCACGGCGCGAACGAGTAGCCACCGACCCCGAAGATGGCGAAGGGCGGCTGCTTCTCGTAGATCGAGCTCTTGCGCGCTTCGAAGAGAGCGCGGTGCCGCGAAAGGTAACGCCAGGCACGCGGAGCGCGGCGGCGCAGCTCGGTCGTGTCCTCGCCGAGCGCGCGCTGCGTCACGATCATCGCGCGCGTCGGCTCCGCGCGCTCGTTGGCGACGTCGGAGCTCTTGAGGAGCGGGTGCACGAGCTCGACCTCGATGTCGACCACCTCGCCCACGCCGTTGCGCCACGGAGACGACGCGTTCGCGCGATCCAGCTCCATGATCCGCGCGCAGTCGTGCTTCACGCCGGAGCGCCACTCGGGCGCGCACGCGCCTGCTAGGTAGCGCGTGCGCTCGAAGCGATCGGCATCGGCCACGAGCACACCGTCGATGACCGCGAGCGCCGACTCCGCGCGTGCGTCGCGCGACGCGAGCTCGGCGTGGACGGGCCAGATCGCGCCGGCCCTGCCCTTCGGCTTCGCGCTCGGCTTCGCACGGCTCGTCCGCGCCACGAACAGCACCGCCGAGACGGACGCATCGAAGTGCCGCGCAGCATCGACCCGCCACAAGCCCACCGGCGCGACGGAGAGGTCTCGCGCCGCGATGGTCTCCACGACGCGCCGCGCGACCGCCGACTTGCAGAGGAGCGCGATGGTGGCATCGCGCCCGGCGAGCGCCTCGAGGAGGCGCACCATCATCCACTCCGAGACGTCGAAGTTGCTCTTGCCCGTGAGCGCATCGAGGCCGCGGAGCCCGCGAGCGTTCGTCTTGTGTGGCGCATTGGCGGAGCCCAGCACACCGAGCTGCGCGGTCGTCACCCAGGGCGGGTTGCCGAGCACGAGGAGCGGGCCGTCCAGGCCGTCGAGCTCGCGCTCCCATACGACGTCGAAGAAGTCGCGCGTCTCGATGCGGCCGCGTCCGCCCAGCGCCGCCCGCGCCGATCGCGTGTAGCTTGCATTTATCTCGTAACCCACCAGCGCCGCCCGCGGAAAGCGTCGCGCCGCAGCCACCAGGAACGTGCCCTCGCCACACGTCGGCTCGACCACGGTACGCGGCGCACGCCCACCGCTCGCAACGAGCCGGTCGAGCACGGCGTCGGCGAGCGCGCGCGGCGTCTGCCAGTCGCCTCGCTCGATGCGCGACCCGCTCCTCATCCGCGGGCGGCGCTCGCCATGCGACGCACCGCTTCCTCGAGCAGCGTGCGCGAGGTCGCGATGTTCAGTCGCGCGAAGCCGTTGCCGTTGGTACCGAAGATGGGGCCGGCAGAGAGCGCCACCTTGCCGCGCTCGAGGAACGCGACGGACGGGTCGTCGCCGAGCCCCAGCGCCGAGCAATCGAGCCACGCGAGATACCCGGCCTGCGGCGGGACGTAGCCGACGCGCGGCAGATGCTCGGCGAGCAGATCGCCCAGCAGCCGCCGATTGCGATCGATGATGGCGACGGCGCTCGCGCGCCACTCGCCTCCTTCGCGAAACGCAGCACGCGCGCCGAGCACCCCGAGGTGGCCGGCGTGATACGGCGTGTCGGGCGGCAATCGCGCGAGCACCGCGCGTGACTCGTCGGAGCACGCCACCATCACCGCGGACTTGAGGCCGGCGAGGTTCCACGTCTTCGATGCCGACGTGAGGACGATCGAGCAGCGCGCCGCCGCCGCGGACACGGCGGGAAAAGGCCGATGGATCGCCCCGGAAAGCGTGAGGGGTGCATGGATCTCGTCGGCGAGCACGAGGACGCCGAAGCGACCGGCGAGCTCGGCGATGCGCGCCAGCGCAGACTCCTCGTAGACCATACCGGTGGGATTGTGGGGTGAGCAAAGGAGGTGAGCACGCGCTCCGCCGGCATACGCGCGCTCGACGGCGTCCAGATCCGGCGTGTGTCCGGCGGCGGTGCGCACGAGGGGCGCCTCGACGACGACGCGACCGAGCTGCCGGATGGTCGACGCGAACGGATGATAGACGGGCGGCTCGATGAGGACGCCGTCGCCTGCCTTCGTCGCGACGCGCAGGATCTCCGCGAGGCCGGTGACGACGTCGCAGACGACGTGCACGTCCTCCTCCGCGACGTCCCAGCCCCACGAAGCCTTCGCCCACGGCACGAAGGCGCCACCGAGGCCCGCCGGGTCGGCATAGCCACAGTCGTCGTCGTCGATAGCCGCGTGCAAGACACGGCGAACCGGCTCTGCGATCGGGAAATCCATCTCGGCCACCCACGCGGGGAGCACGTCTGGACCGTAGAGCGACCACTTCGCGCTCCGGCGGCGGCGCAAGGAGGCCTCGGTGATGTCATCGAACGGGTGAGGCACGCCGGCGATCCTAGATGGGACGCGCGACGACGCTCCGCGATTTCGTGCGCGGC
>JAYTZB010001566.1:0-2306 GCA_043742085.1 Polyangiaceae bacterium | reverse complement strand
TCCGTGATGTCGACGAGGGATGCGACCGCGCCCTCCACGGCTCCGCTCGGATCGCGAATGAGGCTTGCAGTATGCGACACGACCGCGGTCGTGCCGTCGGGCCGCCGCACGCAGTGCTCGGTGGTCGCGCTGTTCTCACCCGTACGCATGACCCGGAGGACCGGCAGCTCGTCCGCGCGCATCGGTGCCCCGTCGACCGCCGTCGCGTTCCAGCCGCGAAGCGAGCGCGTGGTGAGCTCGGCGGCGGGGCGGCCGAGGATGCGCTCTGCCGCGGGATTCGCATACGTCAGCGCCCCTGCTCGGTCGACGACCAGCAGGCCCTCCACTGCACTCGCGAGCGCCGTCGCCGGCCCCAGCTCCATGCGATCTCCCCCCTGCGGGGAATACTAGGTCTCGCGAGGAGCGGTCGCCATACGATTGCTCGCCTTCAGAACCACGCCGGCTGAGCCTTCGCGTACGAATCTTCGTTGCTGCGACAGAGCGCGCCGAGCGCGCCAACGCGCGGCAGCTCGGTGTTGATCCAGTACTGCGCAGCGGCGAGCTTGCCCTCGTAGAAGTCACGGTCGCCTTGCGCAGGATCGCGCGCGAGGCCCTCGTGCGCAGCGGCGGCTTGCTCGATCCACTGCCACCCGATCACGACCAGCGAGAGCATCTCCATGTAGTCGAAGCTGTGGCGCATCATGCTCTCGACGTCACCCTTCGCGCCGAGCTCTCCGAGCTGCATCGTGACCTCGCCGACGGCGGTGACCGAGCCTTGCAGCCGCGTGAGCCACGCGTCCGGGACACCGGCGCTCTTGGCGCGCCCCACCGTCGCCTGGATGGCATCGACGAGCGTGCGGAGTGCCATGCCTCCCCCCGCGACCACCTTGCGACCGAGGAGATCGAGGCTCTGGATGCCGCTCGTACCCTCGTGGAGCGTGTTGAGCTTCTGATCGCGCAGCCACGACTCGGGCAGGTACTCGCTCGTGTAGCCGTAGCCGCCGTGGATCTGGACGGCGAGCGCGTTCGACTCGAAGCCCTTCTCGGCGGGAAACGTCTTCGCGATGGGCGTCAGCAGATCGAGCAGCAGCCGCGCGCGCTCGCGCTCCTCGGGCGTCAGCGCGTTCTCCGCGACGTCCTGGAGGCGCGCGGCCTCGACGACGAGGCAGAGTCCGCCCTCCACGATGGCCTTCTGTCGGAGCAGCATGCGCCGGACGTCGGCGTGCTCGATGATCGGCACCTGCGGCGCCTCCGGGTTCTTCGCGCCGAAGGGCCGGCCCTGCGGGCGTGTCTTCGCGTATTCGAGCGACTCCTGATACGCGACGGCGGCGGTCGCCACGCCGTTGAGGCCGACCATGATGCGCGCCTCGTTCATCATCTGGAACATGTACGAGATGCCTCGATGGGGCTCTCCCACGAGCCAGCCGTGGCAGTCGTCCTGCTCGCCGAAGTTGATGGCGAGGCTCGCGATGCCGCGCCACCCGATCTTGTGGATCACGCCGGCGACGTGGACGTCGTTGGGGACCAGCGTGCCGGGCTTCCCGCGCTCCGCTTCGCGGCGCTTCGGGATGGCGAAGAGCGACACGCCCTTGATCCCCGCAGGGGCGCCTTCGATGCGCGCGAGCGTGAGGTGGACGATGTTGTCCGTGAGATCGTGATCGCCCGCCGAGATGAAGATCTTCGAACCGCGCACGAGGTAGTGGTCCCCCGAGCCTGACGGCTTGGCGGTGGTCTTCACATCGGTGAGGCTGCTACCTGCCTGCGGCTCGGTGAGCGCCATGGTGCCGGTCCACTGTCCCGCGTACATCGCCGTCATGAAGCGCGCACGCAGGTCTTCGGAGCCGAACGACTCGATGAGACGCGCGGCGCCCGTGGTGAGCCCCGCGTAGCCATACGCGCTGAGATTCGCCGCCATGAGGTAGACGTTGGCGAGCGTCGCGATGCATGTCGGCAGGCTGACCCCGCCGACGCTCGACGGTCGCGTCGCGGTGATGGTCCCGAGCTCGACGAGGCGCGGGTAGATCGCATGCATCGCGGGGTGCACGCGGAGCTGCCCGTCGACCAGCCTGGGCGGCGCCTCGTCCATCGGCTTGTAGGCGGGGTAGAGCACCTCGCGGGCGAGCTTCCGTGCAGTTTGCACGTACATGGCGCAGGTCTCGAGGGTGTGGTCTGCGAACGCCGGTAGTGCGAGGAGGCCCTTCGTATCGAGCACCTCTCGCATCAAGAAGTCGACATTCCGGTCCGACAAAAGCGGGTTTGCCATCGCGGGCGACTCTACTCCAGGCTTCGCACGAAGAGAGCGGGCAGCTACGATCGACGGATGTTGA
>JAYTZB010001565.1:0-1658 GCA_043742085.1 Polyangiaceae bacterium | reverse complement strand
ACGAAGGTGCCCGTGCTCAGCACGAAGTGCTGCACCTTGGCGGTCGCGCCCGCGGCCGCGAAACCTGCGACGGTCGGGTTCATCCCCGCCTTCGTATCGAAGATGATGAGGTGAGGCGCGAGATCCGCGCTCGTCGGCGTGGCCGTCCACTCCCAGAAATCCCCGGGCGCGAGCTGGATCGAGAAGATGTCGACGTCGTTCGCGGGGTCGATCTTCCCGTTCATCGTGCCGGGCAGCACCATGGCGTTGACCGCCGTCACCGGCGTGCCGCCGTTCGGCTCGACCTCGTTCGCGATGGTCAGCGGCTGCTCGACGTCGGCGCCTCCGTCCTTGCTCGATCCGTCAGGCGAAGATGGCGAGCTGTCCTCGGTCGTCGAGGTCGGGGCGTCGGTGGTGGCCGCGCCGCCGTCATCGGCGACGGCCGGCTGCGGCGACACGGTCGCGGAGCCGTTCGACGTGCTGCACGCCGCGGCTGCGCCGAACGCGCAGAACGAGCCGAAGGATCCGAGCCAGAGACCGTAACCGAGGCGAAGGGCGGAACGCATGGCCCGGCTCGTAGCACATGCTGCTTTCAGGTCACTGATTTCGCTTGATCACGTGGAACCCGAACGGCGTTTCGACCGCGCCGCTCGACTCGCCGACCGCCAGCGCGAACGCTGCATCGCTGAACGCCTTCGCCTTGGACTCGCGCTTGAACTTGCCGAGGCTGCCCTGGCGCTCGCCCGCGGCCGGGTCGTCGGAGTACTCGGTGACGAGCGCGCTGAAGTCGGCGCCTGCCTTCGCCTTGGCGGCCACCTCCTCGGCGCGCTTCTTCGCCTCGGCCTTCGCGCGCGTGACGCCCTTCGGCGCCTTCTCGGCGCCCTTGTATGCAACGAGCACATGCTGGGCGGCGATGGCATCGGGCACGGTGGCCGGCGCCGCCGCTGACGCCGTCGCCGAAGGCGCGGCCGGCGCGGCTGGCGCGGTGGGAGCGGCTGGCGCGGAGGAGGCCGCCGCCGCGCTCGCTCCCGCTCCGGTGCTCGGCTTCGGCTTACCGTCACACGCGGCGCTGGACGCTGCGATCGCGATGACGACGAGCACGACGGCCCAGCTCGATCTGCCGTGGTTCTGCATGGGTCCATGCTTACTACAGACCGCGTGACCGAAGGATGACGGTGACCGGCGCGCGATACGCCCACGATCCACGGGTCGTGTCTTCGTTTCCAACAGAGAGCCTGCTCGTCTTCTCCGATGTCCATCTCGGGAGTGACATCCAGGACGACGGCGTCAACAAGGCTCGGCGCTCCGAGTCCGTCGACCGCGATCTCGTCCACCTCCTCGCCCACTATCGCGGGCAGAAGCCGCCCGCCGATCGCTGGCGCATCGTCATCGCTGGCGACTTCATCGACTTCATCGGCATGACGGTGGTGCCCGACGCAGGCGCGATGGAAAGCGAGCTCACCGACGAGGAGCGCCGTCACGGCGTCGGCAACACCGCCGATCACGCGCGACTCAAGCTGGCTCGCGTCGCCGCGCGACATGCCGACGTCTTCGCAGAGCTCGCCGCGTTCGTGGCCGACGGTCACGCGCTCTCGCTCGTGCACGGCAATCACGACATCGAGTTCCACTGGGACGCCGTGAAGGACGACTTCCGCGCCTCTCTGCTCGCGCACGCTCCG
>JAYTZB010001564.1:0-1617 GCA_043742085.1 Polyangiaceae bacterium | reverse complement strand
CGCGCACCAGAAAGACGAGCTGCGCGCACGGTTCGTGCTCGGTGATCGGCGATCGATCACCTGCGACAACGCCCCGCGTGGTCAGCGCGGGGGCATCGGGTACTTTTTCGTAGGGGACTCCGGCAGATTCACTCCGAGAGGGCGAGGACACCACCGAGATGATGGCCGGACGATTGGCAAGACCGAGGGGGCGAGAGACGTCCCAGCGTCACTCGGTGCCGCTCGACATCCTCGTCGTCGACGATGATCAGGCGACCCGCCTGAGCCTCGCCTACGCGCTCACCGATGGCGGTCACAAGGTCACCGAGGCGTGCGATGGCGAGGAGGCGATCGCGCTCGTCGCGGAGCGCATCTTCGACGTCGCCATCCTGGACGTGCGCCTGCCGAAGGTCGACGGGCTCACCATCTTCCGCCGCCTCCGCCAGAAGTCACCGAGCACCTCGGTCATCCTGATGACCGCGTTCGCCACCGTCCCCGACGCCGTCGCCTCGCTGCGCGACGGCGCCTACGACTACGTCACGAAGCCGTTCGACCCCGAGGAGTTCTCGCTGCGCGTGATCGGTCACATCGCCGAGCACCGCGCCCTTCGCCAGGAGCTCGAGGAGGCGCGCAAGCTCGTCGCGAGCCGCGATGCCGGCGCGCCGATCATCGGGCACACGCCGCTCATGCAGCAGCTCATCGAGCGCATCAACACCGTGGCGCAGAGCGATGCGCCCGTGCTCATCCGCGGAGAGAGCGGCACCGGCAAGGAGCTCGTCGCGCACACGCTCCACGCGCGGAGCCCGCGCAAGAACGCAGCGTTCGTCGCCGTGAACTGCGCGGCGTTCCCGGAGACGCTCATCGAGGCGGAGCTCTTCGGTCACGAGCGCGGAGCATTCACCGGCGCGGTGCGAAAGCGCGAAGGCCGCTTCAAGGCGGCCGACGGCGGAACGTTGCTCCTCGACGAGGTCGCGGAGATCCCGCTTCCGGTGCAGGCGAAGCTCCTCCGCGTCCTCGAGGACGGCGTGATCCAGCCGCTCGGTACCAACGACTCGGTGCCGGTCAACGTGCGCATCGTGTCGGCCACGCATCGCGATCTCAAGGCGCTCATCGCGGAGGGGAAGTTCCGCGAAGACCTGTATTTCCGGATCAACGTGCTCGATCTCAACATCCCGGCGCTGCGCGAGCGACGCGCGGACATGCCGCTCTTGATGGCGCATTTCCTCCGGCGCTTCTATCCGGGGCGCGTGCCGCCGGGCATCGCGCCACGCGCGTGGGCGGCGCTCATGGAGTATCCGTTCCCCGGCAACGTCCGCGAGTTCGCTCACGCCATCGAGCGCGCGGTGGTGCTCGCGCACGGCAGCGAGATCGATCTCGAGCATCTGCCGTCGGACATCGCGGGCTCGGCGGTGCCGTCGTCGCCCACCGAAGCGAACTTCCGCCCGCTCGGCGTCGCCGTGAAGGAGTTCGAAAAGCAGTACCTGATGCGCGCGCTACGCCTCGCGAGCGGCGGCAAGGGTCACGCAGCCGAGCTCCTCGGCATCTCGCGCAAGAACCTGTGGGAGAAGATGAAGCTCCACGGTCTCGGCGACGGCGACGGCCATTCTCACTAGGAGGCTTCCCTGGGAAGCCTCACTC
>JAYTZB010001563.1:0-2488 GCA_043742085.1 Polyangiaceae bacterium | reverse complement strand
CCAGCAGGTCGCGCGCTACGTCTCGTTCCGGAGGCGCGATGACAGCATCCGATACCGACGTGACGAGGACGCTCGACGGTGATGTCGGGCAGCGCCTGGTCGACAACCACCGCGCGTTCCTCGCGTTCCTCGAGAAGCGCGTCGGCAGCCGCGCGGTTGCCGAAGACATTCTCCAGGAGGCGTTCACCAAGAGCCTTCAGCGCCTCTCCGCCTTGCGCGACGACGAGGCCGCCATCCCGTGGTTCTACCGCACGCTGCGGAACGCGACGGTGGACTACTTTCGCCGGCGCGGCGCCGCCGATCGCGCGCTGGCCGACTTCGCGCAGGAGCTCGAGACGTCGGAGGAGCCCAACGAATCGATGCGCGACGAGGTCTGCCAGTGCGTGTCGCGCCTCGCGGAGACGCTGAAGCCCGAATACGCGGCGGCGCTCCGTCGCGTGGAGGTCGACGGCGTCTCCATGCAGGACTTCGCGGCCGAAGCGGGCATCACGAAGGGCAACGCGGCGGTGCGGGTGTTCCGCGCGCGGGAAGCGCTGCGACGTCAGGTTGCGGCCTCGTGCGGCACGTGCGCGGAGCACGGCTGCATTTCGTGCACGTGCGGTACGCGCGCCCTGTAATGGTGGCCCGAGTCGTGCGTCTGCAGTCCAAAGCATGGAAGCGCATGACCATCACTCGCCACACCGCCCCGCATCCAGGACCGCGCCCCACGTCGCGCACAGCCCGACCGTCGGGATGAAGGATCCGGTCTGCGGGATGACCGTCGACCCCGCTCGGGCGAAGCATCAGCTCGCTCACGACGGCGAGACCATCGCCTTCTGCAGCGCCGGCTGCCTCGCCAAGTTTCGCGCGGACCCCGCCAAGTACCGCGCGGATGGCGATGACGACCGCGCGGCGAACGCAACGTCGCCCGTGCTCGCCATCCCACCGGAGGGCGCAAAAGACCTGGAATACACGTGCCCGATGCACGCCGAGATCGTGCAGCTCGGCCCGGGCTCCTGTCCGATCTGCGGCATGGCGCTCGAGCCCAAGCAGGTCACGGCAGAGGCCTCGCCCGCCGAGAACGCCGAGCTCGTGGACATGCAGCGTCGCTTCTTCGCGTCGCTCGCGCTCACGGGCCCGCTGTTCGTCCTCGCGATGGCCAGCATGCTGCCGGGTGATCCCGTCGGGCACGCGATCGGGGTCCAGCGTCTGGGGTGGCTCGAGCTGGGGCTCGCAGCGCCCGTCGTCCTCTGGGGCGGCTGGCCCTTCTTCGTGCGCGGCGCGCAATCGGTGCGCCTCGGCGCACTCAACATGTTCACGCTCATCGCCGTCGGCACCGGCGCCGCCTTCCTCTACAGCCTCGTCGCTACCCTCGCGCCCGGCGTCTTCCCACCGTCCATGCGTGGTCATCGTGGGACGGTCGACGTCTACTTCGAGGCCGCTGCCGTCATCACCACGCTCGTGCTGCTCGGACAGGTCCTCGAGCTCCGCGCGCGCAATCGCACCGGCGACGCCATTCGCTCCCTCCTGAAGCTGGCGCCGAAGACGGCGCGTCGCATCGGGGCTGCGGACACCGAGGAGGACGTGCCCCTCGCGGACATCAGCATCGGTGATCGGCTGCGCGTTCGACCTGGCGAGCGCATTCCCACCGACGCGTCGGTGATCGAGGGGCACTCCGCGGTCGACGAGTCCATGATCACCGGCGAGCCCATGCCCGTCGAGAAGGCGACCGGCGATCGCGTCACGGGCGGCACGCTGAACGGCGACGGAGCGCTAGTCATTCGCGCCGAGCGCGTGGGCAGGGACACGCTGCTCGCGCAGATCGTGCAGATGGTCTCGGAGGCGGCGCGTTCGCGGGCCCCGGTGCAGAAGCTGGTCGATCGCTTGAGCGCGGTCTTCGTTCCCGTGATCCTGGTCATCGCCGCGATGGCGTTCGCGGCCTGGTTCTTCATGGGTCCAGAGCCGCGGCTCCCGCACGCGCTCGTGGCCGCGGTCGCCGTGCTGATCATCGCGTGCCCTTGCGCCCTCGGCCTGGCGACGCCGATGTCGATCATGGTGGCCACCGGCAGCGGCGCCAGATTCGGTGTGCTCGTCAAGGATGCCCAGGCCCTCGAGACCCTCTCCAAGGTCACCACCCTCGTCGTCGACAAGACCGGCACGCTCACCGAGGGAAAGCCGCGCGTGCAGCGCGTCGAGACCGCGGACGGCATCGATCGCGGAGCGCTCCTCGGCCTCGTCATGGCCGCGGAGCTCGGCAGCGAGCATCCGCTCGGTCGCGCCGTCGTCGAGCATGCGCGCGCAGAGGGCGCATCGAAGCCCGACGCGCTCGTACACACCGAGGCCGTGCGCGGCCGCGGGCTCCTCGCCAAGGTCGGATCGTCGACGCTGGTATTCGGGACGCGAGCCCTCCTCTCCGACCAGAGCGTCGAGGTTCCCGGTCACGCGCTCGCGCGGGCCGAGGACCTCCGCGAGGTCGGCGCCACGGTCTCGTTCGCCGCGCTCGACGGAC
>JAYTZB010001562.1:0-2318 GCA_043742085.1 Polyangiaceae bacterium | reverse complement strand
TCCTGATCGTCGACGCGGACGCCGACGTGTATCGCACGGTCGTCACGGCTCTCGGAGCCGGCGCGGAACGCGTCATCGAAACCAACCCCGTCGAGGCATTCACCAAGGCTCGTGCGCGCCACTTCGACCTCATCGTCTGCGACGCGCGTCTCGCGTTCGGTGGCAACGGGTTTCTCCGGATGCTCCACAGCTCGGACCCCGCCAGCGCGGCTCGCGTGCTCCTCGTGGCCCATGAAGGGGAGCGAGACCTACTCGTCTCTAGCCTCGACGAGCTCCGCTGCTGGACCAGCTTCCTGTGCCGCCCCATCGATGCCGATGCATTGCTCGAGATTGTGCGCACCGGGTCCATCATCCAGAGCTGGCGCATTCCCGTCCCGGGGCCACGCGAGTCGGCCAAACCGCAGGCGGTCCGCGAGCGGGCCGCACGAAGAGTCCTCGTCCTCGATGACGACCCGACGACCGCCATGCTTCTCACCTCCATGCAAGGCGGCACGGTGGAGTCCACCGTGACGAGCGACGAGTGGGAAGCGCTCGATCACATCGCGGCCGGCGCGCCGGATCTCGTCGTGTGTAGCGTGTCGTTGCGCACCCGTGGTGGAACGCCCTTTTACCGGTTGCTCTGGAACGCACATCCCGAGCTGAAGCAGCGCTTCGTCTTCATCGCTCGCGAAGGCGCAGCGCCAGCGTCGACGACGAGCGGGCGCGCTGCTGCGGTGATCGAACGTCCACTCACACGGGACGTCATCGCCGCGCTCATCGAGCGCTTCGCGTCTCGATAGCCCCGCGCCAACGTGTGGGCGACGCGCTCCGGAGGGCGGGACGCTGACGACTCAGCCGGCGGTGAACGTGCGGCCGATCATGAGGTCGGGCGCGCTCGTCGTCCGCGTGCGACGCCAGTTGGGGCGCGCGTGCGGCGCAGGCTCGCCTTCAAGGCCGAGCGGGCTCGGCGAGCGATAGGCCATCTTCGGGTGGGCGCGCTCGATGCCGTCGAGCACGCCGTCGAGCACGGTCATCGCGTCGCCGCTGTTCAACTTGATACGTCGCGTGCCGGAGGCCATCGCGAGGATCAGCACGCCCTCCTCGACGTTTGCGTCGTCGATGGTCGCGAACGGTACGTGCTCATCGTCGAGGACGACCGCGTCCTGCTCGAAGGTGATCTTGGTCCGGAACATCGCCTCAGCATACGCCAGCGCGCGATGACCGCCTCGTGGTCGCAGCCGCCAACGCAGTCGGGGGCGCTGACGAGGCATCGCCCTCTTCGTCGTCGCTGGTCTTTCGCTCGTCGGCTTGTTCTTCGCGGCGCTGTGGACCTGGCGCCACGAATTGCGACGACTTCGCTGGTGATCGCCCGCTGCCCGTTCCGCGCCGCCAGTCATCGCCGAGCTCCTCCAGCCACTACGCGCGTGTACCGATCTGCTCCGCGCGAAGCAAGATGCGCGCATGCTCAAGGTCTATGGATTCTCCCGAGTGAACAAGTTCGCACACGGCAACACGCGTGACCTGCGCGTGCTGTGGGCGCTCGAAGAGATGGGGCTTCCGCACGAGGTCGTCGGCATGGATCACCCGAACCACGACCTCGATAGCGACGAGTTCCGCGCGAAGAACCCGTTCGGTCAGCTTCCCGTGATCGACGACGACGGCGTGGTGGTGACGGAATCCGGCGCGATCCTGCTCTACCTCGCGCGCAAGAGCGGCAAGCTGATGCCGCGTGACCTCGCCGGAGAAGCGCAGGTCCTCCGCTGGAGCGTCGCCGCGCTGAGCACCATCGAGGTCCCCGTGTTGACGCTGTGGTTCGTCGACCTGAACGGTGGCAAGGGCACCAAGCCCCACGACGCGCTGCTCAAGTGGTCCGATATGCGCCTGAAGCAGCTCGACGGCTGGCTCGCCAACCGCCTCTTCATCGCCACGGATGACTTCACGGTGGCGGACATCCTGATGACGCACGTGCTTCACGCCGGCAGCACCGATCAAGGTCTGTTGAGGCCGTATCCGCACGTCCGCGCGTACCTGACGCGCTGTACGGATCGCCCCGCGTGGAAGCGCGCGTTCGACGCCTACTGCGAGCGCGTCGAAGCCGCCTAGCCCGTCGGCGCGTGCCACCCGTCGAGCGGTGCCCGCCGGCGGAGTCGTCGATTTGTATTTGACGCATTGGTTAAATAACGTACGTGTTAACCATGACGTCGCCCGCGAATCTCGACGACATCTTCGGCGCCCTCGCCGATCCCACGCGTCGCGCGATCGTCGCGCGGCTCGCCGGCGGTGAGGCCACGGTTCTCGAGCTCGCTGCGCCGTTCGACATCAGCCTCCCGGCGATCTCG
>JAYTZB010001561.1:0-1662 GCA_043742085.1 Polyangiaceae bacterium | reverse complement strand
CATCGACAAGGAGATCGGAAAGTTCGCGCGCCCCGACGCGATCCGCTTCACCGACTCGCTGCCGAAGACGCGCTCCGGCAAGATCATGCGGCGCTTCCTCAAGGACGTCGCCGCCGGTACCGAGACCAAGGGCGACACGTCGACGCTCGAGGACCTGTCGGTGCTCGCGAAGCTGCGCGCCGACGAGGACTGAGCGCGCGAGCGCGCGACCGTTGCGGAACGCAGCGGGTGGCAAGGCGTTGCGTCACCTACACGGGCGCACGCCGCCCTCCTTCGACCTCCGCCGACCCGAGCCGCCAGCACGCGTTTGTCGCGGGATTTGTTGTCTTTTCCGGCCGATTAATCGCCGCCGGAGCGGAATGATTTCCAGGTAGGGAGCACCTCACAGCGCCGTATCAATCTGAGCCCGCGATGGGTGAACGGCGCGCGTTCGAGGGTATGCTCGGAGGTCGCCGTTGCGGGAAACCGAGCGGCTCTTGGAGATCGTGAAGTCAATATGGCGGCGACGTACCAATCACTCGTAGGGCTCGCCGTTGGCGGCAAGTACGAGGTGCGCCGCGTGCTCGGCATCGGCGGCATGGGGGTCGTGTGCGAGGCCGTACATCTCGATCTCGGCAAGAAGGTCGCGATCAAGCTGATCGACAAGACCATGAAGGAGAGCGAGCTCATCGTCGCTCGCTTCCGTCGTGAGGCCTTCGCGCTCGGCCAGATCCAGAGCGAGCACATCGTGGACGTGTTCGACGTCGGCGCCGATGCGCGCGTCGGCCTCTACATGGTCATGGAGCATCTCCCCGGAGAAGACCTCCAGACGCGGCTCGAGCGCGACAAGCGCCTCGACGTCACGACCGCGGTCATGATCGGACACCAGATGGCACGCGGCCTCGAGAAGGCTCACGCCGCCGGCGTCATCCATCGCGATCTCAAGCCCGCCAACGTCTTCCTCACGATGCGCGACAACGGCTCGATGCTCGTGAAGCTGCTCGATTTCGGAGTGTCGAAGCTGCTGAACGACGCGGGCGGCGCGCGCATCACCGGCAGCGGCGCGCCCATCGGTACGCCCCTCTACATGTCGCCCGAGCAGGCGGAGGGCAAGGACGACACCGACGGTCGCGCCGACATCTGGTCGCTCGGCGCAGTGCTCTACGAGGCGCTCGCTGGCGCGCCGCCGTTCGCCGATCGCGGGAGCTATCACGGAACGATCGTGGGCATCCTCACCTCGCGCGCAAAGCTGCTGCACGATGCTGCGCCCTGGGTCCCGGTCGAGGTGGCGAAGGTCGTCGACGCGATGCTCGTGCACGATCGCGACGCGCGCATCAAGGACGCGGCCGCGGTCACGAAGCGTCTGCTCGAGGCCTATCCCACGGTGCTCCCGGACGGGACCGGACGGCACACCGCGGTGATCGTCCCGACGACCCAGGCGGTCGATGCTACCGGCGACACCGAGATCTTCACCGCGTCGAGCTTCTCCAAGGAGGCGCAGGCGCTGCGCGCGAGCCGTCCCAACAGCGATCGCGCGATCGTCGAGCGCGAAACGGAAGAAGAAGACTCGAAGCGCACCATCCCGAACGTGGGCTCCTCGCCAGGCGTGGGCGGAGTGGGCGGCATGGCGAGCGATGCGACGCGCACCTCGGCGGCAACGGCCATCGAGATGGGTCGCGACTC
>JAYTZB010001560.1:0-1581 GCA_043742085.1 Polyangiaceae bacterium | reverse complement strand
GGCGCGATCGTCGAGACGGAATCCCACGATCACAGCAGCTGCAGCGTGACCTTGCCGCCGCCGCCGCCGGTGCATGCGGAGACGTTGACGGTGTGCGCCATGCCGATCGCGTCGAGGACGCCGTTCGAGGCTTCCCACCCGTGCGCGTTGCTGATGTCGCGGACGGTGGCGGTCGTGCACCTCGTGCCGTGACAGATCTTCGCCTTGCGGTTGCAGTAGGAGTGCGACGGGCCGGCGATCCATAGCTCGTCGTCGCTGCAATCCGTGCCGCCGCAACCCCACTGCACCTCGCCGGCGGGAAGCTTGCGCGACCAGGCCGAGCAGTTGTGGAGGAACGCGCAGCTGCCTTCGTACATGAGCGAGACGGAGCGCGGCGACGTCAGCGCGTCTTCGCCCGTTGCGCTCGTGGGATCCTCGGTGCCATCGCCCGTCCCATCTCCGGCGGACGCGGTGCACGCGACGGCGAGGGAGGCGACGGTGAAGAGGGCGAACGCGCGGGCCACGATCAACGAGCGAGAAGCGAGCATGACAGGTACGACTGCAACCGACATGCCCTCCGCAAACGAGCGCTTCCGACCTGATATTTGCACAGGAAAACGCGATCCAGGAGCCCTTGCGGACCTCCGGGTGGTGGACGACCGCCCCGGTGGTCGCCCCGCCGACCGGGTCTTCGAGGAGGCGCCGGCTGTCGTGCGATGGGTCTGCGATGATGGAGGCGATGAGCTCGCCTGACGTCGTCCGCCTCGTGTTCGGCCTGGTCGCGCCTGCGCCGGCCACCGAGGGGAGCCCTTCGTTCGATGCCCTCGCCGCGTGGCTCTTCGAGGAGCACGACCTCGCGATCGAGCGAAGGGCTTGGCCGACCTATCGCGCGCTCGCGGAGAGCGTGCGCGAGGGAAAGAGCGACGTCGCGTGGCTTCCTCCGGTCGTGTACGCGTGGCTCGCCGAGGCGGTGAACCCGCTCGGCTCGATCGTGCGTGGCGGCAGCACCACCTACTCGGCGGCGCTCGTCGCGCGCGAGGACTCGAGCGTCAAGACGCTCGCCGATCTCAAGGCCATCGCGAAGTCCGCCAGGAAGCGCGCGGGTTGGGTCGATCCGTGGAGCGCTGCCGGTTATGTCGTTCCGCGCATCGAGCTGGCACGGGCGGGCATCGACCCCTCGACCGCCTTCGCGAGCGAGACATTCTACGGGAGCCATCGCGATGCGCTGCTGGCGCTGGGGCGCGGCGAGTGTGATCTCGCCGGCACCTACGCGCGAACCGGCGAGGAAGGGAGCCCCCCCGAAGGCGCGTGGTCGGAGCTCGAGGACATACGCGTGCGCGTCGTCGCGTTGTTCGGGTCGATCCCCAGTGACGTCATCGCCGCCCGACGCAACCTCGCGCCTGCGCATCTCGAGCGTGTGCTCGAGGCGTTCCGTCATGCGGGCACCGACCCCGCCGCGCGGACGCTCGTCGGTGCAGTGTTCGGCGGCGATACGCTGCGCGAGGGCATCGAGCCCGGTCACGCCACGCTGCGCAGCTCGTTCGAGCGAGCCACGGCGAACGGCCTCTTCGACTGAACCGGCATCGGTCAGCGCGTCGGTTC
>JAYTZB010001559.1:0-3083 GCA_043742085.1 Polyangiaceae bacterium | reverse complement strand
TGGAAGCGGGAAGAGAGACTCGTCTATACTCTCGCGGGTGAGCAGCTCTGATCAGGGCGGCGACGCCAAGGCGCCGCCGACATCTACGCCTCCGTCCAGCCCGCCTCCGCCGCGCGAAGCCGCGGCAGGTGACGAAGCGGCGAACGCGCCGGGGGACATCCACACGACGCTCGCCTCCGCGCTCCCCGCATCCGCGCGCGCGGTGATCGAAGAGGCCGCGCGGGCCCGCGCCGAGGCGAAGGCGAAGGCGAAGGCGAGCTCGGCGCCGCCGCCGGTACCCGGAACCGCCGGCAGCTCGCGTCCGCCGCCGGTGATGGGCATGGGCCCGACGGGCTCGGCGCCGCCGCCGCCGATGGGCACGGGTTCGTCGCCGCCACCGCGCGGCGGCGGCTCGAAGTCGACGCTCATCGGGACGGGGTCGGCGTTCCCACCCCCCATCGAGATCAAATCGACGAGCCCAGCGCCCATCGTTCCACGACGGCGCACGCCGCCCGCGGGTACGGCGAGGCCGATGGGGACGCTCGTCGGCGGCATCGGGGGAATCGTTCCGCGACGCGTGACGCCTGCCGCCGGTATGCCCGCGTCGGCACCCCCTGCTCCGGGCACGCAACCTTCGCTCACCGGCGCGCCATTCAGCACCGGCGGGACGTCGCCGGTCCTCGCCAAGATCACGCCTGCGGCCGGCACACCTCCGCCGCCGGCCGCGACCATCCGCATCCAGCAGACGCCGGTCGACCCGATCAACGTGAGCGCCGACGGCGTCGCCGTCGGCGGCACGAAGCAGCTGCAGATCAACGTGGTCCCGGCACCCGTCATCCGCGCGCCGGGTGCCGTGCTCGGCTCGTCGAACGCGGCGCCGCCGAGGAACACGGGCAGCCTCCTCTGCGAGGTGCTGCTGCGCAACGGCGCCGTCACGCAGGAGAGCATCGACAAGGCGATCGCCATCCAGGAGGAGCGCGGCGGCCAGATCGGTCGCATCCTCGTGTCGCTCGGTGCGTGCACCGAGGACGCCATCGCGCGCGCCCTCATCGAGCAGCTGAAGGTCCGCAAGAAGACCGGCTACAGCACCGATGTCTCGCTCGCCGCGCGCGAGAACAAGGACGTCGCCGGCCTCAAGGTCCTCACCAAGCCGAACTACACGATCCTCACGTTGCTCGTGACGGACATCTTCTCGCTGTTCCTCGCCGCGCTCGTCGCGACGGCGGTGCACTGGGCGCGCACGTACTCCGATCTCGGCGGCATCGACTGGACGTCGTGGCTCGTGGTCGGTCCGTCGATTGCACTCTGCATGCTCACGTACCTCGGGCTCGAGCTGTACTCGCCGATGGCGAAGAGCACGCCGGACGAGATCCGAGACATCGTCTTCGCGACGTCGCTGGTGCACCTCGGCGCGTCTCTCCTCTCGACGCTCGGCAACCTGCCGATCGTGAAGTGGGGTGTGCTGGTGCGCGGCGTGTGGTGGCTCGCGACGCTGTTCCTGGTCCCGGTCATCCGCTCGATCGTGCGCAACCGACTGTGCACCCAGGCGTGGTGGGGCATTCCCGTCTGCGTGCTGGGAGCCGCGAAAACAGGGCGTTTGATCGTCCGTACGCTAAAGGCCCAGCCGCGCTCGGGCCTGAAGCCCGTGATGCTCCTCGATGACGATCCGGCCAAGCACGGCACGCTGCGCGCCAGCTTCACCAACGAGGTGATGGACGTCTACTCGGTCAATGTGTCGGCCGCGCACTTCCTCAGCGAGTCGCAGCGTCAGGCGCTCTCCGACGACCTCTTCGGCCCCGACGGCGAGATCAACGCGCCGATCAGCTCCGATCACATCCCGATCGCGCCGGCGTCGTGGCATTCGCGGCTCGACGTCAATCAGGGGACCACCAACAGCGAGGACAACCAGTTCCTCGGTCCCGAGAGCGCGAAGCCGCGCGGTCGTGATCGCGCCGTCCCGAAGGACGCATCCCTGTTCCCGCGCGGCAAGTTCGCCGAGGTCGAGGGCGTTCCGGTGGTCGGCGATCTGTCACTGGCGCCCGTCCTCGCGACGCGTCTGAAGATCCCGTATGCGGTCCTCGCGATGCCGGGGGTCGACGGACCGAAGCTCCTGCAGATCGTCGAGCGGGTCGGCGGCAAGTTCTCCCACCTGCTCGTCATCCCCGATCTCTTCGGCTTCGCGACCCTCGGTGTTCCTGCGAAGAACCTCGGCGGCATCCTCGGCGTCGAGGTCCGGCAGCAGCTGCTCCTGCCGGGTCCTCGCCTCGCGAAACGCGTGATGGATGCGGTGCTGACGAGCACGGGCGTGCTGTTCGTGATGCCGGTCCTCGCGCTCATCGCGCTGCTGATCAAGCTCGACTCGAAGGGGCCGATCTTCTACTCGCAGAACCGTCTCGGTAAGGACGGCGAGTTCTTCAAGGCCTACAAGTTCCGCACGATGCACGGCGACGGCGAGTCGCGCCTGAAGGCGATCCTCGATGCGGATCCGCAGCTGCGTGCGGAGTACGAGATTTATCACAAGCTCCGCAAGGACCCGCGCGTGACGCGGATCGGCCGCGTGCTGCGGAAGTTCTCGCTCGACGAGTTCCCGCAGCTGTTGAACGTGATCATCGGTGACATGAGTCTCGTGGGCCCGCGCCCGTACATCGAGCGCGAGCTGACCGAGATGGGCGGCCAGGAGAAGATCATCCTCCGTGCGCCCCCGGGCATGACGGGCATGTGGCAGGTGAGCGATCGCAACGCGACGAGCTTCGCGCAGCGCGTGCAGATCGACGTGTACTACGTGCGCAACTGGTCGCCCTGGCTGGACATCCACATCCTGGCGAAGACGTTCGGCGTCGTCGTCAAGGGCTCGGGCGTCTAGAGCG
This sequence comes from Polyangiaceae bacterium, assembly GCA_043742085.1. GTDB lineage: Bacteria > Myxococcota_A > Polyangia > Polyangiales > Polyangiaceae > Labilithrix. The sequence continues at coordinate 237 of JAYTZB010001559.1, read as the reverse complement.
CCTCCGCGCTACGCTGCGTCCATGCCTCTCCTCCGGCGCCTTGTCACCGATGCGTTCGAGCTCGCGCGCTCCATGCGGCGAATGGGGGCGGACACGGCCTCCGACATTCCCACGCCGCCCGTCGGCGAGGCCGTCAAAGCTGCGCTCTCGCAGGACGGATACAAGGTCCTCGTCACCACACGGCTTCGCGAGTCCGCGCGCCGGTACCACGTGCCCGGCGTCAATCATGCGCTGCGT
>JAYTZB010001558.1:0-4147 GCA_043742085.1 Polyangiaceae bacterium | reverse complement strand
CGGATCCCGCGTTTTTTCGCGGTTTCGGTGGTGATCGGCCCGATGCTCGCCACGGTGGTCCTCGCCAGGAGCGGAATCGCTCGGGCCTCGAGCGCGTCGCAGAGGTGGTCGACCGTGCTCGAGGAGGTGAACGTGACGGCGTCGATCTCGCCGCCTTCGAGGAGCGAGGACAGCGCCTCGAGGATCGGACGCGGCGGCGACCGTGTCTTGTAGACGGACACCACGTCGACCGCGCAGCCCGCCGCGCGCAGCGTATCGGGCACGACGTCGCGTGCCACCTCGGCGCGCGCGAGGAGCACGCGTGAAGGCGTGCCGCCCATGGCTGCCAGCACTTCCTCGGCGAGCGCCTCTCCGCGATGCTCCTTCGCGATCACGTCCGCGGTGAGGCCACATCGTTCGAGCGCCGCCGCCGTGCCGGGACCGATGGCGGCGATCTTCGCCTTCCCGAACGCTCGCGCATCCCTGCCCTGGCGGCGCATCTCGGCCCAGAGGCGATCGACGCCGTTCGCGCTGGTGAGCACCACCCAGTCGTAGCGTTCGCTCATCGACTGCACGGCATCGATCATCGCGGACGGATCGCTCGGCGGATGGATCTCGATGGTGGGGACCACGACCGGGTCGGCGCCGCGCTCGCGGAGCATCGCCGCGGCGCCTCCGGCCTGCTCTCGCGCGCGCGTGACGAGCACGCGCTTGCCGAACAGCGGCTGCCCCGAGAGCCACGTCAGCTCCCGCAGCGGGGTCGCTCGTTCGCCGACGACGAGCACCACGCGCGGCGTCTGCGGCCTCGGGAGCTCCGGCACCTTCCCGAGCGTGCTCTCGATCACCCGCTGTGAGGGCAATGAAACGCTCTCGATGATGGTCGCGGCTTCGTTCGCGGATCGCCCGTAGAAGACGAGCGATCGTGCGGTCTCCGCCAGGCTCTCGGCGTCGCACAGGATGGCGAGGCTGTCGGTCGCCGTCGCGAGCTTCTGCCAGTCGTGGAGCGCCTCGTGACCGCGCGTCACGCTCACGATGGCCACGCTCGGCGACGCATCGCTCGAGCGCGTGAGCGGAACGCCCGCGAACGCCCCTACCGCGATGAACGGACCGATCCCCGGTACCACCTCGATCGCGATGCCGTGACGTGCGACCGACGCCGCCTCGACGTCACCCCACGCGAAGAGGAGCGGATCTCCCCACGCGAGCCGCACCGCGTTCCTCCCCTGCTTCGCTTCGGCGCTCAGCAGCGCGCCGATGTGCTCGGCGCTCATGGTCGCGGTGGCGGCCAGTCGCGTTGCGCCCTCGCGCACGCGACCGAGCACGTCGGGATGCACGTCGGCGTCGTACAGCACGTAGTCCGCCCGACCGAGCACCTCCGCCGCGCGCAGCGTGAGGAGCCTCGGATCTCCGCATCCGGCGCCGACGAACGTGACCTTCCCCATGCCCGCTGCCATCGCCCCCGACATCAGCGTCGCTATTGCGCCGGCGCGCACGTCGACACGCCCGCGCCCACGATCCTCGCGGGCAGCGAGGCGACGACGCTCACCGAGTTATCGGACGGTCGCCAGCGCGTGACGTCGGAGCCGGCGTTGGGCGCGGTGAACATGTAGAAGTCGCCGCCCCAGAACGCGAACGCCCAGCCGTTGCCCTGGTCGACGGTAGGGAAGGCCGTCTCGGCCACGACCTGCGCGGTGTTGGTGTTGATCTCGCCGATGTACGACGGCGGGCCGTTGGCTGCGCCTTTCGTGTAGAATGCAAACAATCGTCCGTCGCCGGTACCCGTGAGCTCCGCGCGTGCGATGTCGGGCACGAAGTTGCCGACCTTCGTGAGGTCGAAGGTGGCGACGTTGATGCGCGCGAGACCGGGGGAGATGGTCATCGTCATGTCACGCGTGCCGGCAACGAAGAGCGTCTCGACGGGCCCGATGTCGTTCGTCGCGAAGCCCATTCCGAACTGGCCGAAGCCGAGCTGGTTCGGCTGGTACGCCGTCCCGATGCACGCGCCGGTCGCGGTGCTGACGCGATAGATCCGCGCGTCGGTGAACTCGACGTACGCGACGCCCTTGCGATCGACGGCCATCGAGAACGGATTGGAGCCCATGGGGGCCGGGCACGTGAGGTTCGAGATGAACTTGAACGTGCCGTCGGTGGGAAAGAAGCTGTAGAGCTCGTTGTTGTCGGTGACGACATAGACCAGCGTCGCGTCGGCATCGGGGCAGTCGTTGCGATTCGCGTCCGGCCTGGGCTGCGCATCGATCATCGGCAGCGGTCCGTCGGCCGGGATCGGGCCGTCGAAGAACGGGCCGCCGTCGCGTCGTCCGCCGTCGATGAGCGTGCCGCCATCGGGCACGGGGCCGATGGTGTCGCTGTCGGTGCCGAAGAGGCCGGTGCGGCTCCCGCACGCAGCGAGCAGGAGGAGGAACGCGGTCCGCGCAAGCAACGCTCGCCGAGGTGACTTCATGGCCGCGCTACGATCGCGCGCATCGGCTTCCACCACAATGCTCCTGAGCGAACGATCCACCTCCGATCCAGATGGCCGGGCATCGCATACCCGTCATTTTCGGGCTATTTCGTTGGTGTAGGTATTGCACCCACCCGCCAGCACGATGCTCGCGCGGCTCCGCCACCTCGGTCCCCTCCTCTTCACAGTTGCGATGACCGCGTGCGCGGCCCCCGCCGACGAGACGACCGACGACGGCGGCGAGCCTGCCGACACCGAGGACGCGCTCGTCCAGCTCAACGAGCCCGACGAGACCGCGCCCGCCTCCGCGCTCGCGGCGGCTCCCATCGACGCGACCGAGGCGAACGAGCTTCTCGACATCCGTGGCATGGGCGACTCCGGTTGGTCGAACACGCACGAGAAGACGCCGATCGCCGCCGACTTCGGGCACGCGCTCGATCGCTTTGATGCCACGGGCAAGGGGTACCGCGGTGATCTCTCCTTCGTGAACTGGGAGACGGTCGTGGGCTCCGGCTGCAGCCAGTTCGCGAGCGCTTACCAGCCCGGTCTCTCGTACGCGTTCGTGTCACGCACCGACAACCTCGCGCAGGCGAACGATCGCGGCTTCAACCTGATCGGTCTCTCGAACAATCACGCACGCGACTGCCTCGCCTCCGCCGACACGTCGCTCACCGGCGAGGTCGCAAGCGCCGCCATGTCGGCGAAGAACATCGAGGGCCTCGGTGATCGCCCCTGGCTCTTCGCGGGCCTCGCATCGACGGCGCACCAGGACGACTTCGCGAAGGCGCGCGTGCGCACCTTCGTCGTGAAGGGCCATTCGATCCGCGTCGCGTTCGGCAGCATGTACATGGGTCGCGCGCAGTGTCCGCGCGCCGCCTGTGCCGGCGACAAGCACGCGCTCTTCGAGAGCATGCGCGACGCGCAGGCCGACATCCGCATCCTCTCGCTCCACAGCATGGGCCCGACCGATCAGGACGAAGCCGTCCGCACCGGCGTCGAGTTCGTGAAGAGCTACGACGGCGACATCGTGTTCGGCGAGGGACCGCACGTGTGGAAGCCCGTCCGCGTCGTGCGCAAGGGCGCGTCGTTCGGCGGCGGCACCGGCGTCGTGTTCGAGAGCCTTGGCAATTTCCTGCATCCGTCGCTGGGCGGACAGGCGAAGAACTTCATCGGCCGTGCGCTCTACGATCTCCGCACCATGAAGCTGCGTCAGGTCCAGGTGCTGCCGGTCGCGAACGCGGGCCGTGACGTGAAGTGGTCGTCGGTCGACGGCGGCGCGCTCCAGGCGAACCTCAAGTGGTCGCCGGCAACGCGCGGCGTGTACGCGAACGTGAAGCCTTGATCGCTAGCGGCTGCTGAAGCCGACCGGGATGTCGAGCGACGTCGTGTAATTCATGCCGCCGGCCGCCGCGAAGCTCGCTGCCTTGAGCTGATCGGTGAGGCATTTGACGACGGCAATGTTCAGACCGGTGAGCTGCTTCGGCGTGACGGCCGAGACCTTGCCGTCCTTCTCGATCTTCGCCGACAGCGTGACCGAGCCCTCGAGCTTCGGATCCTTCTTCAGTCCGTCCTGGTAGCAGGTGTTGAACTTCGGGCGCAGCGACGCGATCACCTTGTCCGGCGTGACGACATTCGGCGTCGTGACGTCGCTGGAGACGGTCGTCACCGGCGTCGTGACGACGTCCGGCGCGGGCGCGGGCGCGGGCG
>JAYTZB010001557.1:0-1652 GCA_043742085.1 Polyangiaceae bacterium | reverse complement strand
ACCCAGGAGGCCCACGCGCGCTTCTCGTGCTCGTCACCGATGGCGCGCGTGCTCCATAGCCCCGCCGGCGGCGCATACGAGGGCTCGTTGATGAGGTCCCAGTGGATCCAGCCGTTGCCGCGATAGCGCGAGGCGAAGGTGGTCAGCATGCGGCGCTGGCCCTCGATGGCTCGCGGATCGAGGTAAGGGTTGGCGCCGCCGAAGCTCACCGGGAGGAACGCGAAGAAGTCGAAGCACACCACGATGCCGTGACGCGCCGCGACGTGGACGAACGCGTCGAGAGCGGAGAGGACGCTCTCGTCGACCGCGCCGGAGTCGAGGAACATGCGCGACCACGCGGTCCAGATTCCGGTGCGCACGAAGTTGATGCCGTGCTTCTGCATGGCGGCGAAGTCGGCGTCCCACAGGTGCGGATTCGGCTCGAACAGGAACTGGCGATGGACGTCGGACGCCATGTACGTGGTGCCGATGACCGGGAACACGCGCCCATCCTTGCGCAGCCAGTCGCGCGTGACCGAGAGCTTCGGGGCCGTGGCGAGGAGCTTCTGGTCCTTCACCACGAAGCCGGTGCGCGCCACGTGCGGGGCGAGCGATGTGCCCGCGGCGCGCGTCTCGATGGTCACGTGATGGAGACCGGGCGCGAGGGCCTTCGTGATGGGGACGACGGCGGAGCGCGCCTCGGCCGGACCGGCGAGGACCAGGTCCGTGGCGAAGACCTCGCGGCCGTGGTCGTCCTCGACGACGACGCGTGCCTCCGTCGGCGGGGCAGGCGCGCCTTCGCCGTGACGGACCACGAACCTTCGCTGCGTGACGCGGATCTGCGCCTGCTCGCCGGGCTCGATCGCGGCGCGGATCGGCTGACCTCGCAGCTCGGACGCGCCTTCGAGCGCACGAGAGACGATGGCGCGCAGCACCGGCGCATCGAGCTTCGCGTCGCTGGTGGCGAGGAGCCAGCGTGCGCCGGCCGCGCCGCCGCGCTGATGATCGATCTCGAGGAGCGGACAGCCGCGCGGTGTTCCGGCCCCGTCGACGACGTGCACGAGCGGTCGCGCCACCGCGTCGCGGGGTCCCGAGGAGCCGTGCTCGTCGGGCATCTCCTTGGTGGTGGTGAGGCGAAGCGTGAGCGCCCACGTCGTCCGTGCTTCGGGGAACGACGCCGAGAACCCGGTGTCCGCGTCGACGCCGATCGCGAGCTGGGTCCTTCCGTGGAGCGGTCGGAGCACCGCCTCGGCCGGGCCGATCAGGAGATCGTGCGCGAACGACGGCTGTCGCGGCCCGCGGAGCCATGTGCCCGCGCGAGCGGCATCGGCGCGCACGGGCTCGTGGAAGGGCGCGCCGCCGAGGACCGCGAGACCGCCGCCGTGCCGCAAGAACCCACGGATGCGCGGCCATGCTTCGACGGGGAAGGCACTGCCGTACGGCAGGATCAGGACGTCGACGTCACGCAGGCGGAGCCGAGCGACGAGCTCGCCGATGCTCGTCGCGCGATCGACCGGCAGACCGGAGAGCGCGCTGTCGAGGACGCCGTCATCGATGGCCGGCGCATCGACGGTGGGGAACCCGGCGGCGCGGAACACGAGCGCGCGAGGTGCGCGAGCGGGATCGCGGTGGTCCTCCTCGGAGTCACCCGGCCCGTCAGCGCCGTCGACCGT
>JAYTZB010001556.1:0-3033 GCA_043742085.1 Polyangiaceae bacterium | reverse complement strand
CGTGACACGGGCCAGCGATGTGGAGCGCGCCGGTGACGAAGCGCTCCATCACGTAGCGATCCGACGGCTTCACGTCCGACTCGAGCGGCGTCTCCCCTGCCTCGCGCAGCCGCTGTCGCTCCTCGATGAGCGCGCGCTGTGAGCGAAAATAGACGGCGTCGACGGGGCGACCGTCCAGCGTCGAGAGAGGGCGTGGGACGCGCCGCCCGGCGAACGTCGTCGCTGCGCGCGGGACGAACATCACCGCCTCCTGGCGCGGTACGCGCACGCGCACTGGAGCTTCCGCGGCGCGCGCCCAGAGAACGATCTCGACGCCGTCGTCCATGTCGCGCCACTGGCGGGAGAGCAGGAACGCAGTGACCTCGCGCTCGGTCGCCATCGGGGAGGTGACGGTAGCGCAAGCGATCGCGCCGGGATGGCAGATCGCGACGGCGGGCGGGGTGGAGGCGGGGCGAGAGGAGAGGAGACGAGAGGCTGGCAAGGGGATGGGAGGGGGCCCGCCGGCGGTATCGTGGGGGTTGCACGTCGACGTTCGTGCGGGCGCTTTCGATCGAGAGCCGCGCCTGCGGCTCACGCATCCTTCGGATGCGGATACGGAGAGGGAGAGGCGGCGACGCGGACGCGACGGCGACGGTCACGACGTGCGACACGCCTTGTCGCTTTCGGTGCAGATCCGCTCCCGCCTCCCTTGCGAAAAGTCGAGGTCCTATTAGAATAGCCCAACCTACTATGCTGAATGCGCGACAGGTGATATGGGGCGTCGAGCCTACGAAGCGGCCGAAGGCGACGGAGGCGACGATGGCGACGGCCCGGCGGCCGCAGCGAGCGCCGCGGCAGCTCTCGCTGGCCGAGGTGCCGACGCGCGGCGGGCCGCGAAAGGGCTCGGGGCGGAAGCCGAAGGTGCCGGGTGGGCGGCCGAACGTCGTGCATCGGGCGCGGCCGGAGCATCCGCGAAGCTCGCCGGTGCACGTCACGTTGCGGCGCGCGAAGGGGCTACCCGGCTTCCGCAGCGAGCGGCTGCATCGCCTGCTGAAGCGCGCGATCCGCGATACCCGGCGCGAGGGGTTTCGCATCACGCACTACTCCGTCCAGCAGGATCACATCCACATCATCGTGGTGGCCGAGGACAAGACGACGCTGTCGAACGGCATGCGGAGCTTCGCGGTGCGCGTCGCGATGCGCGTGAACAGCCGCATCCTCGGGCGCCGTCGCGGTCGCGTGTGGGGCGACCGGTATCATCGTCGCGATCTGACGTCGCCGAGCGATGTCCGCAACGCGCTCGTTTATGTCCTCGCCAATCACTTGAAGCACGGCGAGTACGACGTGGGCCTGCTCGACCCGTGCTCATCGGGCCCGTGGTTCACCGGCTGGGCACACGCGCTCGACCCGCCAGCGGAGACGACGCCGGTTCAGCCCGCCGCCACATGGGTGCTCAGCGAGGGCTGGAGCACGCGCGGCGGCGGCCCGATCCGCCTCGGCGAGGTCCCGCGCGTGCTCCGTTGATTGGGCGATACTCGGGAGGGAGGCCTTGAACGCCTGGTCGCGCGGCGTTCTCCCGGGCCACCGCGGAATGACGTGTCCACTATCCTGGACAGGACGAAGCACGTCCCCATCGCCGGGCGCTGGTCGCGCTGCGTCGACGGCATGTAGAATCGGAGGACATGTCGATGCTTCACCGTCGTCGCGGCCCTTTGATGGTGTGCGTGGCGCTCGTGGCAGGCGTCGCGGCGATCGTCGCGTGCACCGGGACGGATCCCTCGTTCGGCGACGCGCCGGACGCCGCTGACGGCGGAAACGTGGGGCTCGACGATGCGGAGACCGGGCCGGACACCGCCGACCGCCCTTGCGATCCCGGCGCCCCCTTCGGCACGCCCGTCTCCGTCGGAGGCCTCGCGCGTAAAGACTTCCCCGAGATGGGCGCGCGATTCACCGCGGACGAGCGAACGGTCTTCTTCAACAACAACGGGATCGACGGTGGACTCACCGGGACGAGCGATGGCGGGTTGAACCTCGCCAACTTCTACGCCGACATCTATACGGTCACGCGCGCGACGACCGCCGAGCCCTTCGGCGCGGCAGCCATCATCCAGAACTTCGCGACGTCGACTCTCGAAGTCGATCCCACGATCACCGCCGACGGGCAGACGATCTACTTCGCGAGCTCGGATACCGGTACGCAAGTCACGACCATCTGGACCGCCTTGCGACGCCCCGCGGGCTCCTCGGTACAGTTCTTCGACCCCGCGCCGCTGCCCGGTGCGGTGAACCAGGGCGGATCGCAGTTTCGTCCCTACGTTCTCCCCGACGGCAGCGCGCTCTACTTCATGAGCTCGCGCGGTGGCACCAACCGGTTCTATCGCGCCGCGCGCGTGAACGGAGCGCTGTCGGACGTCACGCTGGTGACCGGGATCGTGCCGGCTGCGAAAGAGGTCCTCGACGGGATCGTCGTCACTGCCGACGAGCTCACGGTCTACTGGTCGACCTCGCGCAACGGCGGCAGCGTCGACATGTACGTCGCGACCCGCAGCGACACGAGCTCGCCGTTTTCGGGGGCGAAGCCGCTCACCGTCGTCAACACATCGCTGGTGGAAACGCCGACCTTCATCTCGGCCGACGGGTGTCGCCTCTATTACGCGTCGTCCGAGTTCGTCTCCACGGGGATGGGAACGAACTACGAGTACCACAGCGATATTCTCGTCACGACGAAGCCGAAGTGACGCGCTTTCGTTCCGCGCTCCCTCTCGTCGTCATCGCGCTCCTGGCCGCGATGGGCGGCTGCCGTGGTGACGAGAGCGCGCCCTCCGCAGCTGAGAGCGCGTCCAGCGTCGGCGCGTCGCCGCTCCGGCGGCTCAGCAACAACGAGTACCTCAACGCGCTTCACGACCTCTTCCCCGCACAGCACCCGGCGCTTCCCGAGCTGCCCGCCGACATTCCCGTCGCCGATTTCGACAACGCCGCGCAGGCCCAGCAGCCGTCCGACGTGCGGATCGCGCGCTACGAAGCCATCGCCACGCTCTACGCGGAGGGCGCCAC
>JAYTZB010001555.1:0-2788 GCA_043742085.1 Polyangiaceae bacterium | reverse complement strand
CTCCCGAATGCCGCCATCTTCGACGGCGCTCGCGTGAACGGCACCGACGCCCACGTGCGCTTCGAGCTGCCGCCCATCCTGCGCTTCGGCGTCGAGGCGCGGCCCATCGAGGAGCTTCGTGTCGAGATCGCCTACGTGCACGAGTTCTGGAGCGTCCACGACTCCATCGATCTCACGCCGGAAGGCGTGACCATCGACGGCATCTCCGGTCTGCCGAAGCGCGTCCCGATCCCGGCCATCAAGTTCCCGCGCCAGTTCCAGGACACCAATTCGTATCGACTGGGTGCAGAATACACGTTCAAGCTGTGGGGATATGCGATGGATCTGCGCGGTGGCATGTCCTACGAGACGACCGCCATTCCGCGCCCGTATCTGTCGCTGCTCACCATCGACGTCGACAAGATCACGCTCGCCATCGGCGGGGGCCTCCACGTGGGGAAGCACTGGCGCCTCGACATGACGTACGCGCACCTCTTCGCGAGCAGCGTGAACGTGTCCGCGGACGAGGCGAAGATCCCGCGCGTGAACCCCATCGCGGGCAACGCGCCGTTCGAGGCGGTCAACGGCGGTCGCTACGCGGCGTCGGCGGACCTCCTGGGGCTCGGCGTGCAGTACAAGTTCTGAGCGCGGTCGGCCGAAGCTCGAGCGCCGCACCTCGGCGCAAACGACGACGAAGCCGCTGCGAACGGGCGTGCGCACGCGTAAGGCACCGAACCTGCACCGGAAAGCGGGCGGCCCGGACGGCGAAAATCGGCGCAGAAAACGACGCTACGACCTTGCCGCTCGGCGGTTTGGCCGGTACGAAGTGGGCCATGCTGCCGCGTAACTCCGCCGATTATCGAGCGCTTCTCTGGGCGTTCTTGATGCCCGTGGTCGTCATCGCGCAGTTCGTGAATCCGAGGCTCATTCCGTATCTCTCGCCACTGAGCTTCTACTTCGCGATGGCCGCCGGGACGATGGCCCACAACCACAATCACTGTCCGACGTTCAAGAACCGGAAGATGAACGAGCTCTACGCGAGCTACATCAGCATCTTCTACGGCTACCCGACGTTCGCCTGGGTCCCTACGCACAACCTGAATCACCACAAGCACGTCAACCGCGAAGGCGATGCGACGATCACGTGGCGTCACTCGAAGCGGAACACCTGGTACATCGCGGTCTCGTACTTCTTCATCTCGTCGTACTACCAGTCGACGCCGATCAAGGAGTACATCGCGAAGGCGAAGCGCTCGAACCCGAAGCTCCACAAGCACATCATCAAGCAGTACGCGATCTGGGGCGGCGCCCTCGCGGCGGCGTTCGTCGCGAACGTGGTGATGCATGGCGCGTGGGAGGGCTTCAAGGTGTTCGCGCTGGCGTTCGGCCTCCCGTGCCTCTTCGGCACGTGGTCGATGATGTGGTTCAACTACATGCAGCACGTGCATGCGGACCCGTGGTCCGCGCACAACCACTCGCGGAACATCACGGGCCGCGTCTTCAACTTCCTCGTATTCAACAACGGCCTGCACACGATCCATCACGAGAACCCGGGCTCGCACTGGAGCAAGGCGTACGAGCTCCACAACGCCATCAAGGATCAGATCGATCCGCGCCTGAACGAGCCGAGCTTCCTCTGGTGGGTGTTCCGGGCGTACGTGATCACGGCGTTCTTCCCGAGCCTCGAGACGAAGCAGGTCGGCCGCGCCGCGTACGATCCGCCGGAGAACGGCGAGGGCGCAGGGCCGAAGTCTCACATGCGTGAGAAGGGCCCGCTGATCGACTCCGTCGACGCGCTCGAAGCGGGCAACAACGCGCAGATGGCCTGACGCCGGCGCGTCAGTCCGCGCAGAAGCCAGACGCGCTCGTCGTGCTGGTCTCGGCGGGACTGCAGGCGGCCCAGCCCGCTTGGTCCGCGAAGGCGTAACCCGGCGCAACGCTGATCAGTCGACCGTCGCCCGTGTATTTCGTGCAGGTCGGTCCCTCCGGCGCGCCACCGCATCCGCGCGTGCAGGGTATGCAGCCGAGGAGGACCCAACGTCGACAGCCCTTCGCCTCGTCGAGCTGGGCGGCCTCGATGGGGACGCATCCGTCGGGGCAGTAGGCGGAGGGGCTGGTGCCGCCACCACCGTGAGCGAAGGGCCAATGGACGTCGCGTGCCGCGGGGAACGGGCACGACGGCGACGCGCCGCTGGCGCTGGCGCTGGCGGTGCCGCTGGCGGTGCCGCTGGCGGTGCCGCCGTCGCTGCCGCCGTCGCTGCCGCCGCTGGACGGAGCGCTTGCGGACGCGCACGCGACGACGACGCTCGCGCCCGCGCTCGCGATGAGTAGCGCGACGGGGTGAGCAGCAGCTCGAAGGGTTGGGTGCGATCGAGCCGTGGGTTGCTGCATATCGCTAGCGTACCGCAACCGCGCCGAGCCACGCGCGGCGCGCCCGCGCCGCGCCGTCGGACTAGACGGGCGCGTCGTATTCGTCGCCGTAGCGGACCTTGCGCACGGCGATGTCTGCGCCGTAGACGATGCGTCCTTCGACGAGGGTCGTGACATAGAAGGGGTCGAGCGGATCGGTGCGCCAGGGATCGGTGAAGGCGGCGTCGTCGCCGTAGTTGCGTCGCATCGATGCGAGGGCGCGTTGGAGGACGCGGAGTCGTGGCACGGCGACCTTGGGCTCGAAGTCGACGCCTCGCTGTGCCATGCGCTCGGCCTTCGCCTTCGGATGCTCGACGAGCGCATTCATGGCGTCGCTGACGCGCTTCTTGCCGAGGTCGGTGAGCGTGACGATGAGGCATCGTGCGTCGTACCCCCACGC
>JAYTZB010001554.1:0-4006 GCA_043742085.1 Polyangiaceae bacterium | reverse complement strand
CTTCATCACCGAGCGCATGATCCCGCCGAGCCTACAGGATGGCGGCGCGGACGACTCCGCGGTAGACGGTGACCCCGTGCGTCGCTTCGTTCCGGCCTTCTCCGCCGCCCTCGCGCTCTCCGCGCTCTTCGCGCTGGCACCGGCCGCCGGCGGTTGCGGCTATCGCGAGCCGGTGCCGGCGTTCACCGCCACCGACGCGCGCTTCGGCCGCCTCGACGGCAAGGACGACGCGCCGTCGCACCGGCGCATGTGCGAGCACTGGATGACCGCGGTCGTCTCCCGCGACGAATTTGCGATCTCCCACGTCTCGTTTCCCGAGAGCAACGTGCAGGATGCATGTTTCACCACCGTGAAGCACGACGGTCGTGACGTCACCGTCGGCGCGGTGCCCCGCGGCTGCGCCTATCCCGAGCCCAGCGCTCGCGCCCGTCTCGAGGCGCTCGCCGACGAGCTCGATCGCCTCCCGGACGACGCCCCGCATCGCCTCTTTCCGTGCTCGCTACGCAAGGACCAGCGCTCGGCAGCCCGGCGCCAGAACGTCCGCGTCTTGCGAGCGATGGCCCGCCGCGCCCAGAAATTCCCGTACTCCGCGGTGGTCGTGCCCGGTCACGGCGTCCTTGAGCAGGCCGACACCTCCCTCGCGAAGTTCCTCCCCGGCGAGGCGTGCCGCGCGCTCGCCGACGGCGACCTCGCCAAGCTCGGCGCCCTGCCCGTCCGCAGCGAGCGCGCCGCCGATGCGCTGCGGGGCGGCGTCGCGCCGGTGGTCATCGTCTCGGGCGGCGCCGTCCACTCGACGGTGGTCGAGGCGTTCGCGCTCATGCAGCTCCTGCAGTGCCGTGAGCAGATCGAGCCCGACCGCGTCCTCGTCGAGCCCTGTGCGGACCACACGCACACGAATCTCCGCAACAGCGCGCGCTGGATCGACGCCATGAACGGCCGCGCCGCGTATCTCCTGACCGACGACTGGATCCAGTCCGAGTACTTTCAGGACTTCAGCGGATTCGAATTCCTGATGGGGAGTGTCGATCAACGCTCGTTGCGGGACTGGGGATATCTCGTCGGCGCGTGGCGCCAATCCTCGATTGGCAACGACGCCGGATTCTGGTTCACGCCCTATCGCTTTTGGGCCGAGGCGCGCGACGGCCTCGGCTCGATGACGTGCGTGGATTACCCCTGATCCAGATTCAGGCCTTCACGCGCTCGTTGGTGGGATCGTACAGCGGCTTCATCGAGGCGATGGCGGGGTAGCTTTTTGCCGCGATCTCCACTTCCCAGGTGCCCTCTTCGAGCCATTTCCCCGTGACCGGCTCACCGGCCTCGATCATGGCCAATCCCACGGCGCCGCCCACCGTGAATCCATACGAGGCGGCGCGGATGTAACCCACGGGCTTGCCGTTCCGGCGGACGATCTCCGCGTGATAGAGGAGCGGCTCCGGATCCTTCAGCAGGATCTGGACGATGCGCCGCGTCAGCGGGCCCTCGGCCTTCTTCTTCTCGACCGCCTCCTTGCCGAGGAAGCCGCCCGGCTTCTTCAGGTCGACGGCGAAGCCGAGGCCCGCCTCCAGCACCGAGTCGGTGTTGTCGATGTCGTGCCCGTAGTCGCGATAGCCCTTCTCCATCCGGAGACTGGCGAGCGCCTTCAGCCCGGCGTGGCGCAAGCCGAAGTGCGCGCCGGCCTCGATCAGGCGATCGTAGACGTGCGTGGCCTGCTCGGTCGGGATGTAGAGCTCGTACCCGAGCTCGCCCAGGTACGTGATGCGAACGCACAGCGCGCGCGCATAACCGATGTCGATCTCGTGTGCGGAGCGGAACGGAAACGCCTCGTTCGAGAGATCGTGGGACGTGATCGACTGCATCAGCTCGCGGGAGCGCGGTCCCTGCACGTTGATCTGCGCGTAGCCGGAGGTCACGTCGGTCACGAAGGCGTGCGCGTTGCCGTCGCCGTCGGCCTCGATGTGGCGCTTCATCCACGTCTCGACATGGCGATGCGCGGTGTCGGAGGCGACGACCCAGAACTTCTCGTCGCCGAGCTTGGTGACGGTGAGGTCGGCCTGGAGCTTACCCGCCCCGTCGAGCCACTGCGTGTACGTGATCATCCCGGCGGGACCGTCCACGTTGTTCGCGGAGATGTAATTGAGGATTCGTCCGGCATCGCGTCCCTGGACGAGGAACTTCGCCATGAACGACATGTCCATGACGATGACGCCCTGTCGCGCGGCCTCGTGCTCGGCTTGCCAGTACGGAAACCATTCCTGGCGTCCCCAGGAGAGTGAATCGACCTTCGCCTCCACGCCCGGCGGCGCATACCAGTCGGCGCCTTCCCAGCCGCTCACGTCACGGAAATAGGCGCCCTTCGCGGCGAGGCGGTCGTAGATGGCGGACTTCTTCGCGCCGCGCGCGGTCATCATCGAGCGCGTCGGGTAATGGCATTGATAGACCATTCCCAGCGATTCCACGGTTCGCGTACGGCGATATTCGGGATTCGCTTGATAGGTATGCAATCGATCGATGTTCATTCCGGTGACGTCGACGTCGGGACGGCCGTTGATGATCCAGTGCGCCATCACGCGTCCGAGACCGCCGCCGGTCAGGATGCCGATCGAATTGAGGCCCGCCGCGACGAAGTAGTTCTTCAGCTCGGGGGCCTCGCCGACGATGGGCTGGAGATCGGGCGTGAAGCTCTCCGGTCCGCAAAAGAACTTCCGCACCCCCGTCTCGAGCGAGATGGGGACGCGATTCATGGCCTTCTCGAGATAGGGGCCCATGCGGTCCCAGTCGGGCGGGATCTCGCCGAACGAGAAGTCGGAGGGGATGCCCTCGACCTTCCAGGGCGCGCAGATCGGCTCGAACAGGCCGACCATGAGCCCGCCGACCTCCTCGCGGAAGTACCCGTGCGACGCGGGATCCTCGAGGACCGGGAACGACGCGGCGAGGCCCGGGATCTTCTCGGTGATGAGGTAATAGTGCTCCGCGGACTGGTTCGGGATGTTCACGCCGGAGAGCGCACCGAGCTCGCGGGCCCACATGCCGCCGCAGTTGACGACGTACTCGGCCTCGATGTCACCGTGCGCCGTGCGCACGCCGGTGACCGCGCCGCGCTTCTGGAGGATGCCGGTGACCGCGCAGTTCTCGATGATCCTGGCGCCCTGCATGCGCGCGCCCTTCGCGAGCGCCATGGTGACGCCCACGGGATCGGCGCGGCCGTCCTCCTTCACGTAGAAGCCGGCGAGGAGATCGTCGGTGCGCGCGAGCGGGAAGAGATCCTTCACCTGCGCGGGGCTGATCTCGTGGACGTCGACTCCGCAGTAGCGATTGAACGCCGAGACGCGGCGGTACTCCTCGAGGCGGTCCTTGTCGGCCGCGACCTCGATGAAGCCGACCGGTTTGAAGCCCGTCGACTGCTCGGTCTCTGCCTCGAGGCGGCTGTAGAGGTTCGCGGTGTACTTGCGCATCTCGGTCGACGTCTCGGAGGTCGAGCCGAACGTCACCATGAGCCCGGCCGCATGCCACGTCGTGCCGGACGTGAGCTTGTCCCGTTCGAGCAGGACCACGTCCTTCCAGCCCATGTGAGCCAGGTGGTAGGCCACGGAGCAGCCGATGATGCCGCCTCCGACCACGACGACACGCGCGCGCGCGGGCAACTGCGGGTGAGACATGGCTCAGCACTACTGCCGTTGCGGGGCGGGCTCAAACCGGATCGGCACCGGGAAGAGAATGGGCCCACGCTTGTTCTCCGGGATGTGAAACCCACATTCCTTGCTCCGCTTTCCAAGCTCGCGGTCGCATCCGCGCTCGGCCTCGCGGTCGGCGCCGCCGCCACCAGGTCGTCCGCCGCGCCTCAGGCGGTGACCCCCGATCCGGCGCATCCCGCCGCGGTGGTCGCGGGTCCCGCGCTCGATACCGCCGCCCTCGTCGCGAAGGTGAGGTCGTCGGTCGTGAACATCACCGTCGAGCAGGCCGCGAAGCGCGGCGGCTTCGACGACGGGATGAACATGTCGCCCTTCGA
>JAYTZB010001553.1:0-1745 GCA_043742085.1 Polyangiaceae bacterium | reverse complement strand
ACTCGAGCTCGGCAAGCCCGACGACGCCATGCGCCCTGGGAGCTGGCCGCGCGCCGCAGCCGTTCCATGTGCGCAAGGCACGCCCGGTGACATGGTCTGTGTCCCAGGCGGCTTCTTGATCCTGGGCGACGCGCGGGCCCTCGCGACGAGCAGCACCGACCTGACGAACAACCGCAACGAGCGATACGTGACGCTTTCCGCGTTCGCGATCGACCGCGACGAAGTCACGGTCGGCACGGTCCGCACGTTACTCAAGTCGGGGCGTCTTTCTGCGGCACCTATGGTCCGCGGCGGCGCGGCGGACAGTGTGTATGCAACATGCACGTATCTTGGGCCAGACGACCCCTCGAACGATGCGTTTCCGGTGAGCTGCGTCACCGCGACCGCGGCCGCAAGCGCGTGTCAGGTCTTGGGCAAGCGTCTGCCCACGGAAGCCGAGTGGGAATGGGCAGCAGGCAATCTGGGCGACGAGACGCGGTACCCCTGGGGTGACGTCGGCGATCCGTGCGACTTCGCGGCGGTCGGGCTCGGAGGAACGCCGTTCGACACGACGCAGTCGGAGTCCACTGCGTGTCGCCTCCGAGTCGGGCAACCCACGCGTCCAAGAGGGCTTCCTACTCGTCCGAACGACGCCGACGTGACGCTTCTCGGTGTCCGCCAGCTCGGGGGTGGGCTCTCCGAATGGGTCGCCGATCGCTTGGCGTCGTATGCCTCGCCGTGCTGGAACCCGGAGCGGGCTTTCTTGCTCGACCCCCGCTGCGAGGACCCCGCGCTGCGCGTTCAGGCGATCCGCGGCTCGTCCTGGGCTGATGCGCCGGGCTTCGTCGCCGTCGTGGGGCGCCAGGGCATCACGCCACTCACGCAGCTCCCGACCATCGGCTTCCGGTGCGCTCGCTCGGACGGTCCCTCGCCATGACTCCGGGCCTCATCGTCGCCGATCGCTACCGGCTGGAGCGGAAGCTCGGAGAGGGAGGCATGGGCGCAGTATGGGCGGCGACGCACGTCGTCACCCGCAAGAGGGTGGCGATCAAGCTGCTCAAGCCCGAGCTCGCTCACAATGCCAGCCTGGTCGAACGTTTCCTCCGTGAGGCTCGTGCGGCGTGCGCGGTGAAGCATCGCCACGTCGTTCAGATCCACGACGTCCTCCAGCTCGAGAACGGCGCGCCGCTCATGGTGATGGACCTGCTCGAGGGCGAGAGTCTCGCCGAGCGCCTGCTGCGGGAAGGTCGCATCCCGGTCGCCGACTTTTCACGCATCATGCTCCAGATGCTGTCGGCGGTCGCCGCCGCCCATGCCGCCCACGTCGTGCATCGCGACCTCAAGCCGGACAATCTCTTTCTCGTTCGCACGGAGGACGGCAGCATCGATCTGCAGGTCCTCGACTTCGGGATCGCCAAGGTCTCCACGACCGACGCCGAGTCCGGCGTGCTCACGAAGACCGGATCGATGCTCGGAACGCCGTTCTACATGTCTCCCGAGCAGCTCTTCGGCGAGAAGGACGTGGATCATCGCGCCGACATCTGGAGTCTCGGAATCATCGCCTACGAGTGCCTGACCGGCCGGCGACCAACGGAAGCGGATAACCTCGGACAGATCATCAAGCTGGTGACGACGGGCGGGATCGTTCCTCTGCAGAACGTCGCTCCCTTCGTCCCCGCGGATATCTGCGTCGTCGTGCAGCGCATGCTCACGAGCGATCGCCTGGCGCGCCTCGCGGACATGCACGAGGCGCGCGTTGTCTTCGA
>JAYTZB010001552.1:0-2985 GCA_043742085.1 Polyangiaceae bacterium | reverse complement strand
GTCTTCGCCGTCGATATCGACGTGCCGCACGCGCGCGATGTTCGGATGCCAGTTCTTCGCGAGGCAGCGAGCGTCGCGAACGAGGTTCGCCATCGCATCGCTCGCCAGTGACACGCTGCCGTCTGGGGACACGAACGAGGCCGTGCTCTTCGCGCGCGGATCCGTGCTCCGCGAGAACCGGTGGATGACCACCAGCTCGTTTGGCTCGCGGACCGCGGCGTACGAGCGGGGTGAGCGCGAGCCTAGCTCGCGCGCCGTTCGATACGTCGCGATGCCGGACGCACTCTGCGCGCCGCCGTTCGACATCTTCGCTTCCAGCATACCGCTGGGGATAAACCCCGCATCGACGGAGGTGGAAAATCGCACCAATTCCGGCGGACACGGTGCGTCACTGGCGGCGGGCTACCTACCTACCGCCAGCGCGCATCGAAGCGCTTAACGAAGCGTCAGAGCGTCTCGAGGAACTGCACGAGATCGCCGATCTGCGCCTCGGAGAGATCGCTGGTATCGCCGTGCCGCGCACCACCGCAGGCCGGATCGAAGCGGTCGCGGAGGGTCTGCGCGCAGCCGGTGTGGAGGAGGGGACGGCGCCACCCGACGCCGACGAGCGACGGGACCTGGAACGAGCCACCGGTGCCGACGTCGACGGTCTTGCTGTTGGTGAGCATCGGACCCGCGTGACACGACGCGCAGCGCTGGCCGAAGAGCGCCTGGCCGGGGGCGGTGGCGTCGCTCACGGGACGGAGCTTGGCGGGTGCCGGAAGCGCGAACAGCCAGCCGCTCAGCGCGCCGAGCTGACCGTTGTCGACCTTCGGTCCGCTCATGCGCTCGACGAACACGTGATCGACGAGGTCGCGCATGTCCTTCATGTCGCCGCTCCAGTGGAACGGCTCGGTGCCGGCGACGGTACCCAGGAGCGACGGCGTGCGGCGCGGACCCTCGCCGACGAACGTCCACACGTGGCCGTCGTCCTTGCCTTCGGCGTGACACGACGCGCACGCGATGAAGCCTCCGGCGTTGGAGTGGAAGATCTGATGTCCGGTGTCGGCGACGCTGTCGTCGGCGAGCGTGATCGACTTCCAGGGCCGACGGCGATCCTCGGTCATGATGTGGATCGATGCCGGCTCGCGCGTCTGCACGATGAGCGCGTCGTCGCCGTCGAAGGCGGCGGCGATGGCTTGACCGGGAACGTTGCCGTGGACAGTGGGAACGCAGCCGCCGTTCGACTGGCGGACGCTGTCCGCGAAGACGACGAAGATCTGCGGGAGCTCCTTCGTGTACGCGTTGCCGGCGGCGACCACCGCGAGCTCGCGGCCGTTGGTCGCCATGTCGACGGGGAGGACGGCCGCGGGAAGGTTGATCGAGCCGCTGCCGACGCTCACGTGCGTCGCGATGATGCCAGTCGACATGGTGCAGAAGTCGTCGCCCACGGACGATGCGGAGCCGAAGCTGCTGCTCCCGCCGTAGCCGCCCGGCTCGGGGCGCACGGGCTGCTGCGTCGGTTGCTGGACGACTTCGGCCGTCTCGTCCGAGCAATCGGAGCTGGTGCAGCCCTTCGAAGGATCGGGGTTGATGGAGATGGCGCGCCACATGAGGTTGCTGCCGTCCTGCCGCGGCAGGAGCGACGGCGAGCCGTTCTGCCAGACGCGGAACGACGCTGCGGTGCGGAACTGCGAGACCTGGAGCGAGCCGTCGCCCATCACGACGACGTCACGAAGATCGCGTTCGAGGTTGCGACGTACGACGTCGCCCGTCCCGATCGGCAACGTCACGAGCTCGCCGTTCGCGCAGGCCACGTGGACCGCCTTGTGCGCAGCGTCGAACGCGACGCCACGCGGCGCGAGGCACGCGTCGCGAATGGTCAGCGCTCCGGTCGCGAGATCGATGGTGGCGAGGCTCCCGCTGTTGCGAAGGACGACGTACGCGTGGTTGGCGTCGTCGACGGCGACGCGTCCCGGCTCCGAATGGCGCGGGAGACTGACGGTATGGCGCACGGCGCGCGCCGGGAGATCGACGATGTAGACCCGATCGCGATCCGCGTCGGCAGCGACGGCGGTGTGGTGATCGGACGCGATGGCGAGGGTGCCGCCGCTGATCGGCGGGGGCGGCTCCTTCTGCTGGATGAGCGGCCCGAACGACGGCTGCGGGCCGGGCGCCGAAGCGAGCGGCGGGACGCCGTCGACGCCCTGGGAGGACGGGAACGCCTCGGCGCTCGGTGCTGGGTGCGCGCGACTGCATGCCGCGAGCCCACCGGCGGCGATCGGAAGGGCGACCGGCAAGAGAGCGATCAGCGCACGTTTCGAGTAGTTCGAGCTCATGGGGCCTCCCGGATCATCACTTCCGACATAGAGAGTGTCACTGCAGGCGTTTCGCGGGTCAGAATTGTCATGGGCAGGACCCGACGTAGAGCGCGGTCCATCGCCCGTTGATGCACGTCAGCGAGAGCGGCACGCCGAAGACGCAGGTGCCGTAGTCGCAGTCGATGGCCTTCGTGCAGCGCGCGCCCTCGACGGGACGGCGCGCGGGGCAGCCATTTCCCGGACGGATGCACTGCCACTGCCCGATCGCCGCAGGTCCCGCGTCGCCCGCATCGCCCGCATCGCCCGCATCGCCGCCGTCGCTGGCGCTCGCGTCGACGCCGCCGTCGCTGGTCGTGCTGTTGGAGCCGCCGGTGATGGTCGTCCATGCGCCGTCGATGGCCCCGGCGCAACCACATGTGGCCTCGAGATACGTGCAGAGGTCGGAGCCCGAGCACGTGGCGCCGGGGACGCGCTCGTCGAAGTGCGCGGGGCACGTCGTCGGACAGTGGGTGGGTTGCTCGATCTGCCAGGCGCCCCGACTGGCGGAACAGTGCGCGGTCACGTTGCACGACGGATCGCTCGAGCCGCCGTACTCGCACACGTCGGAGACGGCTCCTGAGGCGAAGCAGCTCTCGCCGTCGAGCGGGACATTCACGGGACAGAACGAGCCGACGCCCGGAGGCAA
>JAYTZB010001551.1:0-2507 GCA_043742085.1 Polyangiaceae bacterium | reverse complement strand
TCGGGTCGACGCGGAACCTGTCCGCGGGATTTGTGAACCAGTCGAACCGCCAGGTCATCATGCAGCCGGCGAAAGCGCAGTTCTGGAACTGCCGCGTGGCGCTGCCGGCGACGACGTCGACCAGTGGGTAACCGTCCGGCCGATCGCAGTCTGACGCCGGCCCGGGATCCGAGATCTACTCGGCGGCATGGCGAAGCGGCGGACGGCATCGGACTGGGCGGGTCTGGTCGAGGGATGGAAGCGTAGCGGACGGGGCGCTGTCGAGTTCGCCGCGAGCGCCGGAGTGAGCGCGGGACAGCTGCGATGGTGGAAGTGGCACCTTGCGAGGGACGGCGGCCGGCCCGCGTCGAAGTCCGCGATGGTGCGCGTCGAGGTTCGCGCGCAACGTCCGACCGTCGCGACCGCGGCGCCGATCGAGATCACGCGCGGCGGGTGGACGGTGCGCGTCGGGCACGCGGTCGACGGTGAGATGCTCGGGCAGGTGCTCGACGCGATCGCGGCACGCCCATGCTGACGCTGCCGCCCACCGTTCGCGTGTACGTCGCGGTGGCGCCGGTCGACATGAGAAAGAGCTTCGACGGGCTGTCGATCGCTGTCACGTCGATCCTCGACCTCGACCCGACGTCGGGCCATCTCTTCTGCTTCTTCAATCGTCGCGCCAATCAAGTGCGGGTTCTCTTCTGGGATCGCACGGGATACTGCATTTATGCGAAGCGTCTCGCCCGCGGCCGCTTCGCGCTCGCCGACCTCGTGAAGGACGGCGGCAGCGTCGTGCAGGTCGATTCGGTCGATCTCTCGCTCGTGCTCGAGGGCATCGATCTGGCTGGTGCGCAGCGCCGCGTGCGTTTCCGCCTTCCGCCCGCCGCCTGAGATCGCAAAGAGACGCGCGTCAGGCGACTCGCCTCTTGGTGGCAGAGATCGCGCCGAGTAAGAAGGACTCGCCGTGACGAGCACGACGAGCAGCGACCTCGACGATGTGCGCGGCAAGCTGACCGAGCTTGCCGCGTCGGGGCGCGTCGACGAGCTCATCGAGCTCGTCATCACGTTGCTCGGCAGCGCGCAGAGCAGCAACACGGCGCTCACCTCACGCCTCCAGAATGCCCTTCGCGCGCTCTACGGTCGCAAGAGCGAGAAGTTCAGCGCCGACCAGCTCTCGCTCCTCTTCGCCGAGCTCGGCGACGAAGCGCCTGAGACGGCACGCAAGATCGCCGAGGCCCCCGGCGACGTGCCCCAGCCGGACAAGCCTCCGCCGGCTGCCCGCGCCAAGCGTGGTCGCTCCGCGCTACCCGCAACCTTGCCGCGAGAGGTCCACGACGTGCGCGTTCCCGACGCGGAGCGCGCGTGCGGGCAATGCGGCGCCGAGAAGAAGAGCATCGGCTTCATCGCGAGCGAGATCCTCGAGTTCGTGCCGGCGCACTTCAAGGTCATCGAGGAGCGCCGCGAGAAGCTCGCGTGCGAAGCGTGCGGCAACGACGTGGTCGTCGCCGACAGCGAGAAGGTGATGGATGGCGGGCGTCCTGGCCCCGCGCTGCTCGCGCATATCGTCGTCAGCAAGTTTCAGGATTCGCTCCCGCTCTACCGCCAGTGTCAGATCTACGAGCGCGCTGGCGTCTCGATCGCGGCGTCGACGATCGGCGATTGGACGGCCTTCGCCATCGAGGCCCTCGAGCCCATCGCGACGCGCATTACCGCTCGGGTGCTGAATTCGTTCGTGATCGGTGCCGACGATACTGGCCTGCGCGTTCTCGACCGCCACGATCCCCGCGGCGTGAAGAAGGGGCATATCTGGGGCTACGTCGGCGACTGCAAGCTCGTCGCGTTCGACTATACGAAGGATTGGAAAGCCGACGGACCGGCGAAGTTCCTTCGGCGGTTCCGCGGATTCTTGCAAGGTGACGGCTACGCGGGATTCGATCGCGCGCTGAAGCCTGGCGAAGACGACGACGGCGATGACGCTCCCGTCGTTCCCGAAAACCGGCGACTCGGCTGCGGCATGCACATCCGCCGCAAGTTCGAGGCGGCGGCTCAAGCCGGCGACGCGCGCGGCGCGATCGCGGTCGCGTACTTCAAGAAGATCTACGACGTCGAGCGCAGCTGCAAGGACGACGCGCTGTCTGCCGACGCGCGCAAGGCGCGGCGCGCAGAGCTCTCTCTGCCGATCCTCGACGAGCTCTTCGCGTGGGTGTCGGTGATTCATCCGAAGCTCGTGCCGGGAACGCTGCTGCACAAGGCGACGCGCTACGCGACGAATCAGGAGGTCTTCTTCCGCCGCTGCTTCGATGACGGTCGCTTCGCGATCGACAACGGGGAAGTCGAGCGGCAACTAAGGCGTATCGCGATCGGCCGTAAGAACTACCTCTTTGCAGGGTCCGACGCAGGCGCCGATCGCATCGCGACCGCGTGCACGCTCCTCGGCTCCGCGCACCTGAACGACATCGATCCGCTCGCGTACGTCACCGACGTGATCACCAAGCTTCAAGCCGGCTGGCCGATGGCCCGCATCGACG
>JAYTZB010001550.1:0-5257 GCA_043742085.1 Polyangiaceae bacterium | reverse complement strand
CAGGTCATCACCGCGTCACCGGCGCTCTCTCCTGTCGAGGTCGAACAATACGTCACGATACCCGTGGAGCGTGCGCTGGCGGGAATACCGCGCACCACCGAGATCCGCTCGATATCGAAGTATGGAGTATCCCTCGTAACCATCGTATTCCGCGATGACGTCGACATCTATTTTGCACGACAGCTCGTTGCCGAGCGCATGCGCGAGGCCGTGGACCACGTCTCCGCGCAGCATGGCAAGCCGGAGATGGGGCCCATCACCAGCGCGCTCGGTGAGATCTTTCGCTTCGTCGTCCGCAACGACAGCATGGACTTGATGCAGCGCCAGGAGGTGCTGGATTGGCAAATAGCGCCTGCGCTCCGGACCGTGCCAGGCATCGTCGAGGTCAACAGCGTCGGTGGCGCGAGCCGCCAGTACGAGGTGCTGCTGGACCCGAAGCGCCTGCTCGCGATGGGAATCTCCGTGGCGCAGGTGATCGACGCTCTCGGACGCTCGAACGCCAATGCCGGCGGCGGCTACATCGAGCACGACCAGGAGCAGATCCTCGTGGGGAGCGAGGGACTGGTGAAGAGCCTCGACGACGTGCGCAACATCGTCGTGTCCGCGACGAGCGAGGGCGCGCCGGTCACCATTGCCACGCTCGGCGACGTCCGTTTCGGTGCCCGGCTGCGCCGCGGTGCAGCCACGCGCGACGGCGAGGGCGAGGTCGTCGTCGGTGTGGCGATGATGCTCATGGGCGAGAGCTCGCGGTCCGCCACCGAGGCGGTGAAGGCGAAGCTCGCCGCCATCCAGCCCTCGCTGCCGAAGGGCACGCAGATCGAGCCGTTCTACGATCGGTCCGCGCTCGTGAACCGCGCCATCGGAACCGTCGAGGAGAACCTGCTCATCGGTGCTGCGCTGGTCATCGGCGTGCTGTTCGTCATGCTCGGCGACGTCCGCGCTGGCCTCGTCGTGGCGCTGACCATCCCTCTGGCGATGCTGTTCGCCCTGCTCCTCATGAACCTCACGGGCACCTCCGGCAATCTGATGAGCCTCGGTGCCGTCGACTTCGGGCTCATCGTGGACGGCGCGGTGATCATCGTGGAGAACGCCGCACGCCGCCTGTCGGAGGCGCAACAGCGATCCCCGGTGCCCCTCGACGAGGAGCATCGCCTCCACATCGTGGAGCAGGCGGCGCTGGAGGTCCGCTCGGCGAGCGTGTTCGGCGAGGTCATCATCGCGATCGTGTACGTGCCGATCCTGACCCTGACCGCCATCGAGGGAAGGCTCTTTCGCCCGATGGCGATGTCCGTGCTCTTCGCTCTGCTCGGCGCCTTCCTGCTGTCGCTGACGGTCGTGCCGGTGCTCACGAGCTACATCGTCAAGCCCAAGTCGGAGCACCGCGAGACGTGGCTCCTGCAGCAGATCCATCGCGCCTTCGTGCCCGTCCTCGGTGCCGCCATGGCAAGGCGGTGGCTGACCCTCGGAGTCACGGCCGCGGCGCTCGCCGCGACCGCGATCATCGCGTCGAGGCTAGGCGGCGAGTTCATCCCGCAGCTCGACGAGGGCGATGCGCTCATCGAGGTGCGGCGGCTCCCTGGAGTCGCGCTCGACGAGTCCGTGCAGACCTCGCTGCGCCTCGAGCGCGCGCTGCGCGGTATCCCGGAGGTGGGCCACGTCGTCAGCCTCACCGGCGCGCCCGAGATCGCCACCGAGGTGATGGGCATCGAGCAGACCGACGTCTACGTCGAGGTGAAGCCCGCCTCGACCTGGCGCAAGGGCATCACCAAGGCGGACATCGGGATGGAGCTCGCTACCGTGATGAATCGCGATGTGCCCGAGCTCGGCGGCGCGGTCTCTCAGCCGATCCAGATGCGAACCAACGAGCTCGTGGCGGGGGTGAAGTCCGACGTCGCGGTCGTCCTCTACGGCCTCGATCTCGACGAGCTCGCGAAGGCTGGAAAGAGCGTGGCGGCGGCGCTCCGCGGGGTGGACGGCGCCGTCGACATTCGTGTCGAGCAGGTGAGCGGTCTTCGCTATCTGCGCATCGTCCCCGACCGGAGGAAGCTGGCGCGCTACGGCCTCAACGTCGACGACGTGAACCAGCTCACCGAGACCATCGCCGTCGGACACAGCGCCGGCGAGGTGCTCGAAGGCGAACGACGCTTCGGCCTCGTCGTGAAGGCGGACCACGGCTTCGAGGGAGACCTCGAGGCGATTCGCGCGTTGCCGCTGAAGGCCCTGGCTGGGCAGATCGTACCGCTCGGAGACGTCGCGGAGATCTCGCTCGCGACGGGGCCGGCGGAGGTGAATCGCGCGAAGCAGTCGCGACGTCTCGCGGTAGAATTCAACGTGCGCGGGCGGGACATGAGCGCCGTGGTGCGCGATGCACAGCAGCGGGTGGGCCGCGACGTGACACTGCCGGCCGGCTATCGCGCGGAGTGGGGCGGGCAGTTCGAGCACTACATGGAGGCGAAGGCACGCCTGTCGATCGTGGTCCCGATCGCGCTCGCGCTGATCCTCTTCATGCTGTGGCTCGCGTTCGGCTCGCGGCGCCTCGCCATCCTCATCTTCCTCAACGTTCCATTCGCGGTGATCGGCGGAGTCCTGGCGCTGTGGATGCGAGGCATTCCGTTCTCGATCTCGGCGGGCGTCGGCTTCATCGCGCTGTTCGGGGTCGCCGTTCTGAACGGGCTCGTGCTCGTCTCCTTCGCGCGGCACCTCGAGGAGCGCGGCATGGAGCACGTGCAGGCCATCCGCCAGGCGGCGGAGCTACGCCTCCGTCCGGTCCTCACGACGGCCCTCGTCGCATCGCTCGGCTTCGTCCCGATGGCGCTCTCGACGCACGCGGGGTCGGAGGTGCAACGTCCGCTCGCCACCGTGGTCATCGGCGGCCTCATCACGTCGACGTTCCTGACGCTCGTGGTGCTGCCCGTCGTCTACGCGTGGCTGGCCAGCCCACCCGAACGAGGCGCAGCTTCGTCCGTTCGCCCACGATATCCATGACGACGGAGAGCGAGCACCATGCCCCCGCCTGAACGACCGATCTATCTCGATCACAACGCGACGACGCCGCTGCTGCCGGAGGTCGTCGACGCGATGCTTCCCTACCTGCGCGAGCAATTCGGCAACCCGTCGAGCAGCCACCCGTGGGGGAGCCGCGCTCGCGCCGCGGTCGACACGGCGCGTGAGAAAGTCGCCGCGCTGGTGCACGCCGACGTCGACGAGATCTACTTCACGTCCGGCGGCACCGAGTCGAGCAACCTCGCCATCCGCGGCGTCGCTTCGGCGGCGGCGCAGCGCAGGCATCTCCTCACGACGGCCATCGAGCATCCCGCGACGGCAAACCCTTGCCGGCAGCTCGAGCGGCATGGCTGGCATGTCGACTGGATCGGCGTCGACCAGGCATGTCGGGTGCGGCTCGACCAGCTCGACAGTCGCCTCTCCGAGGACACCGCGCTCGTCAGCGTCATCCACGCCAACAACGAGACCGGGACCGTGCAGCCCATCCGCGAGATCGCCGCGCTCGCTCGCCGCTCCGGTGCGCTGGTCCACATCGACGCCGCGCAGAGCGTCGGAAAAATCGGCGTCGATGTTCGCTCTCTCGACGTCGATCTGCTGACGATCGCCGGGCACAAGCTGAACGCGCCCAAGGGCGTGGGCGCCCTCTACGTGCGACGCGCGACGGCCATCGAGCCCTTCGCGCGTGGCGCTGGTCACGAGCGAGGCCTGCGGCCGGGCACCGAGAACGTCGCAAGCATCGTGGGTCTCGGCGTGGCGTGCGCCATCGCTTCGAGCACGCGGGAGGAGCGAGCGCGGCATCTCTGCGAGCTGCGCGATCGGTTGTGGGCTCTCCTCGCCGCAGGAATCAAGGACGTGAAGAAGAACGGGCACGACACCGAGCAGCTCCCCAACACGCTCAGCGTTCGCTTCCCGCGCGTCCGGGGCACGGTGCTCCTCGACGCAGTGCCGGAGATCGCCGCGTCGACCGGCTCGGCGTGTCACGAGGGACAAGAGAGCGCGTCGGAGGTCATCCTCGCGACGGGTCTCACCGCGACCGACGCGCTCGAGACGGTCCGCCTTTCGGTCGGCCTCACCACGACGATGGAAGAGATCGAGCGCGCCGCTTCCGCGCTGGTACGCGCCTGGTCGTCGCTCGCGTCCGACGGCGGCGGCGTACGGTGAAGCAAACGACGTGATCGAGCACGCGGCTGTGTCCTGGAGCGGTCGGACGAGCGCTCAGTCCTGGAGCGCCCTCAGGAGTAGCCAGGTCATGACCAGGCCGATGAACGCGATACCGCTCCCGATCAGATACACCGCGGTTGGGCTCGGCGCTCCGACGTTGCCGCGCTCGATCGCCCGACGGACGTGGTGATAGCGCAACGTCGCGCTCGCGCTCGTGATCATGCCGGCAGCCACGAGCGCTGCACCTAGCCACGCCGAGCCAAAGCCGTGCGTCGACGGGATCGCGGCGGACCCGACCGCTGCGACCTGACGCAAGAAGACTGCGAAGCGCGCTATCGCGAAGCCGAACGCCATCAGCGCGATGCCCGTCCGCAGCCACGCGAGCATCGTTCGTTCGTTCGCTTGATGGATTCGCAGCGTTTCGATGGGCGCGGCTTCAGGGGCGGACATGCTGCTGGGTTAGCACGGCCCTTCGTCAACGGTGAAGCTGGCACGTGCGGAAGCCGGCCAGGACGTCGCGGCGGTGCGGGGGATAGAAGTTCCGCCACGTGTTCCTCAACAAGCGGGCACGCGTCGCCCAGCATCCACCGCGAAGAACCTTGTGCGGGCTCGCGAACCACGGTGCCGAGTACTCGGCGTAAGGATCGACGACGAAGCCCGGATACGGCCCGAAGTCGGTCGCCGTCCACTCCCACACGTTGCCGATCATCTGCCGGCAACCGAAGGCGCTGTCTCCTTCGGGAAGCGCGCCGACGTCGACCGGGCCGCCACGATGGGCGTCGACGTTCGCGCGAGCCGCGGTGATGGGCTCCTCGCCCCAGGGGAACGGCCGCTTGTCGACCGTCGACGCCGCCAGCTCCCATTCCGCCTCGGTCGGCAAACGTCGCTTCGCCCAGCGGCAATAGGCCTGGGCCTCGTGCCAGCTCACGTGGATCACCGGCTCGTGAGGCGCGAGCGCCACGACGTCGGCGTAGCGGCGCACGTCGAAGCCCGCGGTTCGCGGCACCCAGTAGACGGGGTGCGCCGCTCCGCGGTCCGATCGCCAGCGCCAGCCTTCGTCGCTCCACAGGTCGCGACGGTCGTAGCCCTTCGC
>JAYTZB010001549.1:0-2110 GCA_043742085.1 Polyangiaceae bacterium | reverse complement strand
GCCGTCGACTTCTTCAAGTCGCTGAATGGCCTCGCCATCGTCGTCCAGGTCGACAAGACCCTGGTCACCAAGGGCGGCCCGGTCGTCAGCGTGTGGGGCTCGACCCACCAGAAGTCGTGAGGAGCAAGACCATGAACCGCAAGACCATTGTTTCTCTTGGTTCGGCTCTCGTCGCGCTCGGTGTCATGTCCGTCGCCGGTTACGGCTGCGGCGACGACGACACGGCGAGCCCCACCAAGGACTCCGGCACCGTCATCATGCCCGAGGGCGGCCCCGGCGCAGAGACCGGTCCCGGCACCGACACCGGCACGAAGAACCCGGCCCCGCCGACGCTCGGCGCGCAGATCGACCGCCTCGGTCGGCCCGCGATCAACACCGCCCTCACCGGCACCTTCGACCCGAACCCGACCACCAAGGGCGCCAAGAAGGACGCGTACAACCAGGACAACGCCCAGTCGGGCTGGAATCCCAAGTACATCCCGGAGCAGGCGGGCAACCTCGCCATCTTCGACAGCCTCGACAGCATCGACGCGAAGACCGGTTGCGGCAACCAGTTCCTCGCGCAGGACGCTGGAGCCAAGGGCGGGCCGAACACGGCCGTCTACGGCGCGCTCGCCGGCATCACCGCCGACGACCGCCTCTGGCTCAACACGGCAGGCACGAGCTGCGCCACGTACCTTGCCGTCGAGGCGAACTTCGCCGCGACCCACGGGCTCGTCTCGCCGACGCTCGCGAACACGGACTGCGGCGGTCGTTCGCTCGCATTCGACGTCATCGACATCACGTACTCGATCGTCGCGACCGGTGGCATCGGCACCAAGGGCGCACCTTCCACCATCAGCGACGGCGTCGATGCCGATCCGGTGAAGACGGCGGCGACGACGTTCCCGTATCTCGCACCTCCGACCCAGTAAGTGACGATGCACAGCGCAGGACGAGCCCGGCTTTCGGGCCTTGGTTGTTCGACAGCAACCCTCGTTCTCGCGCTGTGCACGGCGCTCGCCGGGACGGCGTGCAAGAAGGACCCGCAAGGGTCCGACGAAGGCGGCGTGAGCAGCGGAAAATCCGCAGCTCCGCCGCCGGTTGTCGTTCTGGAGGACAGCGGCGTGAAGGGCGCACGGCGTCCGGTCTCGACGAGCTGGGGCATCGCCGGCCACAACCTCGACGCCGAGATCACGGACCGCGTGAAGCGGGCCTATACCGACCCCGATCAGGCCTCGTACCTCGTGGCGCTCTACGTCACGCGCGGGCAGACGCTCGCCAACGTCGAGGACTACGAGAGGGCCGAGGTCGTCGCAGCGGATCTCGTGAAGTCGTCTCCCAACAACGGCATCGCTCACCTCGCGCACGCGCTCACCCTCGGTGCCTTGCACCAGTTCGACGCGCAGGCCCACGAGCTCGACGAAGCCGCGCGCCTCGGTGCGCCTGCGGAGCGAGTCGCGAGCGCGCGTGTCGCGCTCTTCGAGACGACCGGCAAGTACGACGAAGCACTGAAGCTGATGCCGCCCGTCACCGATCACAGCAAGCCGCCCGCCATCGTCACCGCGGCCGTGCTCGCGACGCACATGCAGAAGAACGACGAGGCCGAGGCGCTCTTCGAGAAGGCGCGCACCGCGTTCGTCGACGTCACACCGTTCCCGATCGCGTGGATGGACTTCCAGCGTGGCGCGCTGCTCGAGGCTGCCGGCAAGGAGAAGGAGGCGCGCGGCTATTACCTCGAGGCGCTCGAGGCGATCCCCGTTTACGCGCACGCCGCCGTGCATGCCGCGATCACCGATGCGCCCGACCGCGCCATCGCGCGGCTCGAGTCCGTGAAGGCCGTGTCGACCGACCCCGATGTCCTCGCTGCGCTTGCCGACGCGCACAAGCGCGCAAAGCACGACGCCGAGTCGAAGAAGGCCGTCGAAGCTGCGCGCGCTCGCTACGAGGAGCTGCTCGTGAAGCACCCGGAGGCGTATCGCGATCACGCTGCGCGCTTCTACCTCGCGGCAGGCAACGACTCGAAGAAGGCGCTCGATCTCGCGGACAAGAACGCGAAGCTCCGCCCCACCGAGGAGGCGATCGATCTCTGGATGGCCGCGGCCACTGCCGCGAACGACAAGCCGGCGAT
>JAYTZB010001548.1:0-2255 GCA_043742085.1 Polyangiaceae bacterium | reverse complement strand
CGCGCGTGCAGGTCCTTGAGCTGATCGTCGCCGAGCGACGCGTAGGCGACCTCGCGCGTGAGCGCATGCTTGAACGCCCACTCGCGCGTGTCCTTGAAGCGCGAGCTCGCTTGCTCGACGATGATCTCGGCAGCGGTGAGCGCGCGCATGTTCTCGGCGGCGCCGCGCACGCCGAGCGCGGTGAGCCCGGCGTCCCAGACCTGCATTCCGAACACGCTGAGCTTGGTCGAGGCCTCACGCACGTCCTCGTCGAGCGCATCGAGCGAGACCTGGATGGCGGCCTCGATGGTCGGCGCGCTCGCGGCATCGCGTCCCGAGTGTGCGAGGCGCGCCAGCTCCTCGGCGAAGAGCGGTGACCCGCCGGCCTGCGTGGCGATCGACTCGACCATCGCCTCGCCGTCGGCGCTGTTGGCCTTCTCGCCGAGGATGGCCTTCGCGATGGCGCGCACCGTTCGTCGCGCGAGCGGCCGCAGCTCGATGCGAACGTGATCCCGACCCGCGAAACGTGCGGGATCGTCGCGCCAGAGCGTGGGACGCGCCGTCGCCAGGACGAAGACCGAGTGGCTCGCGGCGCGACTGAGGAGGTGGTCGAGCCAGGCGAGCGACTCGAGGTCCGCCCACTGCGCGTCCTCGACGGCGATGACGAGCGGCGCCTCCTGCGAGACGCGCATCGCCATATCGGTGAGCGCCATCCACAGCGCGTCACGCGCGGCGCGCGCGTCGACGCTCTCGGGCAGCGGCTCGTTCGCGACGAGCCGCGCGACGAGCTCGCGGGTGCTCGGACCGACGACGTCGATCTTCGCGAGCAGCACGTCGGTGGCGGACATCGCGTCCTCGAGGCCTGCGCCCTTCGCGACGCCGGCGATTCCGCGCGCGACGTCGGCCATGATCCCGAGCGCATGGCTCTTGGCGAACGACTCGGCGCGCACGAGCGCGACGCGCGGGGACGACGGATGCGAGGCGATGCGCGACACCGCCTCGCGACGGAGCCGCGTCTTGCCGATGCCGGGCGCGCCGCTGATGGTGACGATGATCGGAGTCTTGTCCTCCTGGCAACGCTCGTAGGCGCTGACGATCTGCGAGAGATCGGCCTCGCGACCGACGAAGGGCGAGCCGCCGGCGACGCCCTCCTTGCGGGCGGTGACCTTGGGGCCGACCACCGACGTGCCATCGGCGCGCACCTGCATCTCGTAACGACCGCGGGCGAGCTCGCTGGTCGTGGTGTCGGCGAAGACCTGGCCCTTCTGCGCGTCGCGCGAGAGCGCAGCCGCGCGGTCGACGACCTCGCCGGTGGGACGTGTGCGATCGATGCGCGTACGTCCCGTGGCGACGCCGACGCGGCAGCCGGCCTTCGCGAGCCGCAGACCGAGATCGAGCGCGCGTACCGCTTCGTCGCCGAGCGCCTTGATCACGCCGAGGTGCGCGACGATGGCATCGCCGCCGAGCTCTGTCGCCTCGGCGCCGCGCGCGCGGAGGTGCGCGATGAGCCGGCCGCGCGCTGGGCCCTTGGGGACCGCGGTGGCGAGGATCGACGTCACCAGCCGCGAGCCCCCGGGGCGCGCCGACTGCAGGATCATCGAGCCCATGCTCTGCGGGACGTTCCCGCTGTCGGGTGACGTCGTACGCGTCGTGGTCGGCGCGCTCTCGAGCTCGGTGGCGATGATGCGCAGCCGTCGTGCGACCTCGCCGGCGCCGTCGGGACGATCCTCGGGATGCGTGGCGAGCATGTGACAGAGGAGGTCGTCGAGCGAGATCGGGACGTCCGGGAAGATCTCGCTGAGGCGCGGCGCAGGCGTCGTCACGAGGCGCGCGAGGATCGCGACCGGCGTCGGGCCAATGTGCGGCGGCCGCCCGGCGACCATCTCGAAGAGCGTCGCGCCAAGACCGTAGATGTCGGCGCGGGCATCGACCTCGGCATCGCCGCGTGCCTGCTCGGGCGCCATGTACGCGGGCGTGCCGATGATCGCGCCGGTGCGCGTGAGACGCGCGTCCTCGGCCGACGCGACACCAAAGTCGACGAGCTTCGACTCGATGGGCCAGTCGTGTCCCGCCTTGCTGCCGACGAGGATCACGTTCGAAGGCTTGACGTCGCGATGGACGATGCCGACGCTGTGCGCATACGCGAGCGCGTCGGCAACGTGCGCCGCGACCTCCACGGCCTGGCCGAGCGTGAGCGGCGAGCGCTTCTGGCGCTGCGCGATGTCCTCGCCGTCGAGCCACTCCATCGCGACGTAGGGATGTCCCTCGTCGAGCTG
>JAYTZB010001547.1:0-4752 GCA_043742085.1 Polyangiaceae bacterium | reverse complement strand
ATCGACGCCGGCGACAACGAGTTCGTCATCGGGCTCATGGGCAAGGATCTCCACCCGCTCTCGCATCTCGTGCAGGCGATGCGCAAGACCCGGCAGACGAGCGAATTCATCGAGAAAATGGGTCCGTTCTTCGTCGGCTACGTGCTCGGTTCCAGTAGCGGAACGTAAGCGCGCGATGGGCGCCGGCAAGAGGAAGCCCGAGCCGAAGGTCGCGCCGTCACGGCCCGACGTCGTGCCGGACGCGGCGCGCTGGGACGCGCACGAGGAGACGTGGAGCTCCGGCGAGCGCACGCGGGGCAGCGGCAAGCGCGCTGGCGCGTGGACGTTCTACTTCGCCGACGGCGGCATCGCCGGACACGCCACGTACGTCGACGGCGTCCGCGAAGGGATCGTCGAGTGGTTCCACGCCAACAAGAGCGGCGACCTTCGCGAACGCATCACGTACGTGGGCGGAAAGATCCACGGCACGCGCGTCTGGCAGCGCACGCGCAAGGGGAAGACCACGGGCTTCGAGTGGTTCGACAAGCTCGGCGACGACACGTGGCGCTACGAGGTCGCGGTGATCAACGGCACGACACAGCCGCGCCACTTCACCTGCTACGGCAAGAACGGCATGGAGGAGCAGGTGCCGAAGGCCGCCGACGGACGCTCCATCGACCTCGGCGCCCACATGGACAAGCTCCAACCGCAGACGGTGCTGATGCTCGTCGAGGAGAGCTTCATCGATGGTGACGAGGAAGAGGTCAACGCCGGGTCGCTCGCCCGCATCGCGCGCGGCGCCAAGACGGCCCGCGGACGCTGGATCTATGTGGGTCGCGCGGCCGAGGCGGACGACGTCTACGAGCTGCGCTTCGTGAGCGACGACGCGCAGGAGGCCGACGGTACACCGCGATCGGAGGAGCACTTCGTCGATGCCGCCGAGCTCTCGCGCGCGTTCACGCTCTCCGCCGATTACCTCATCACGGCGCGTCCGATCTTCGACACGCCGCGCAACCGCGCCGCGGATACCGATGCCGACGCCGATGCCGACGGCGATCGCGGAGCCGGCTGACGATGGCGCTCTGGAGCGGCTGGCTCGCGGCGCTGGCCATCGTGATCGCCGCCTCGATCCCCCTCGGGACCCGACTTCGTCTCGGCAAGCGTGCGCCGCCCACGTCGAAGCCGATCCGGATCCACGTGCTCATCGGCTTGATCACCTCCGGCATCGCGTTCCTCCACACCATCCTCGTGATCCCCGCGCTCGGGTCGCCCGCCGCGACGGGAGCCGGTCCGCTCGCCATCGTGCCCGCCGCGCTCGCGTTCATGCTGCTCGTCGCGCATGCCGGTCTCGGCCTCCAGCTCCGCGACGAGAAGCTCAAGACCCGCGCGAAGACCCGGCGCTCGCACGCGATGACCGCCATCGCCATCGCCATCGCCGTCGGCTTACACATCGTCACACTGGAGCAGGCGCGTCGCTGAGTCGTGCGCGCCGACCGCGTGTATTCTTCAACCATGGAGAAGCGTGGGTCCCTCAGTGCGTCCGTTCTTGCGCTACCGATCGCCGGTCTCGTCACGATCGCCGCCGGCGCATTCGTCGCGTGTGGCGGTAGCGGCAGCAGCGACTCCGCGAGCGGCGGCACGAGCTCCGGCGATCCCGGATCGTCCGGCGGTAACGGCGGTACCGACGGAGGCATGGTCCTCGAGGACGGCGCCGTCGCCGCGACGCCTGCGTGCCAGAGCGAGAACGGCACTGCCGCCGTACAGATGCCGTCGTTCGTCCGCAACGTGAAGACCGGCGAGACCGGATGGTTCGCGTCGCCTGCGGTCGTCGACCTCGACAAGAACGGCACGATGGAGATCGTCGCGGCGCTCTACAGCACGTTCGTGTTCGACGCGCAGGGCAAGCAGCTCGGCGCGAAAGGCACGGCCACGATGGGTCGCGTGTACGCGCCACACGTCGTTGCCGATCTCGACGGCGACGGCACGATGGAGATCGTGGTGGGCGGCAACAACGGCACGGTCGCTGCGTACGAGTGGAAGAACGGCGCGCTCGCGGTCAAGCCAGGCTGGCCGGCCAGCACCGCGAGCGGCGGGCAGATGCCCGAGGCGCGCGGAATGGCGGCCGCGGATCTCGACAACGACGCCAAGCTCGAGGTCGTCGTCACCACCACCAACACGTCACCCACCGGCGCGCAGGTGTTCGTGTTCTCCGCGGACGGCAAGCTCTTCGCGCCGGGTGGCAAGACCGATGCGTGGCCTCGCTACAACACCGGCAGCGACACGACCTTCAACGGCCAGGGCAACACCGGCTACGGCTGCTACGGGGAGAACGTCGGCATCGGCAACATCGACGACGACAAGCAGCTCGAGATCCTCGTCACGTACGACAACCACCAGATCAACGCGTTCAAGCCGGACGGCACGTCCATCCTCGCCTCGAGCTGGTACACGAACCCGCAGAACATGTTCGCGGGTCAGCGCCTCGGCTGGGGGCAGTTCATCCGGTGGGCCGACTTCAAGGTCGACGAGGATCACTACCACCTGCACGCCGGGGCCTTCCCCGACGTGAAGCAGACGATGTGGCTGCAGTGGACTGCGTCGCCGCCGAACGTCGTGGACATCGACGGCGACGGCAAGAACGAGGTGGTCGGCATCCCGAACGCCGAGCTGAAGGAGCCGTACGAGACGCAGGCCTACGCATTCATGGTGCTCGAAGGCGCGCACGGCGACGGAGCGCGATCGGCGCGACGGAAGGCGGGCTTCGAGACGCTACCGATGACCGACAAGCCGGCGGTGCGCGGAGACACCGACTATTACCCGCCGAGCGGTATCCCGACGCCGACCACCGTGAACATCGTCGGCGACGCGCGCCCCGAGATCGTTGCGCCGATCAACGATGGCTACATCTATGCGATCGGACCCGACGGCTCGCGGCTCTGGCGCTACGACTTCGCGCAAGGTCGTGCGAAGACGTTCGCGTCCGAGGTGGTGGTCGCGGATCTCAACAAGGACGGAACGCCGGAGCTGATCTTCGGCACGTACTCGCTCGACGCGAACGGCGGCCACGTCATCGTTCTCGCTAACACCGGAAAGCTGCTCTTCGACGTCACGCTGCCTGGTCAGGGCATGGACGGAAACGGCATCGGCATCCCGTCGGCCCCGACCATCGCCGACCTCGACGGCGACGGTCAGCTCGAGATCGTCGTGCAGACGTTCGACCACGGCATCGACGTGCTCACCGTCCCGGGCTCCGGCAAGGCGTGCACGCCGTGGCCGACCGGACGCGGCAACCTGCTCCGCAACGGCATGGGGCCGAGCACGGCAAAATAGGCCTCGGCGTCGATCCGTGGGCGTCGATCGCCCAGCGACGCGCCGGTCAGAAGAAGCTACCGCCCTGGAGCGTCGGGTCGGCGAGCGCATTGTCGCCCGGCGTCGGCGCGTCGCCGTGCGCGAGCGCGGTGAGCTGCGCATCGAGGATGGCCCTCATGATGTCGGCGCCGGCTGCGTGGTGCTTCGTCGCCATCTCGGAGGGCCAGTGGACGAAGACGCGCGGGACGGCGCGCAGATCGGTCTTCATGTCGACCCTCACGTCGTTGACCGCGCCGCGCAATGCGGGGCTCGCCTTGAGGAGACGCACCGTCTTGCCCGGGTGGCTCATCAGGTAGCCGGTGACGTACGTGACGTTGTTGCACAGGTACGTGTTGCTGTTGCGCGGGAAGCCCGCGAGCTTGACGCCCTGGAGCACGTCGCCGAGGCGCGTGTCCTGATCGATCTCGGCTTCGTGTCGCGTGACCGCGGCCTGCGCGGCGCTCTGCACGGCATGCCACGAGAGGAGGTTCGAGCGCGCATCCTCGTCGTGCGCGGCGGTGTCGACGATCTTCGCGAAGGCATCGTTGCCGGACACGGCGGGGCGGAGCTGGTTCGATCCGTCGTCGAGCGGCGCGGCGCGATTGGTGGCGCCGAGCTCGACCCATAGCGGCTGGCGCTCGCCCGCCACGCCGTTCATCATGACGAACGACGGCTTCCACGCATCCATCTCCTTCGCGATGAGGATGGCGGCGAGGTCCCAGTACACGGGAAGGATCATCGCGCAGACGTCGACGGGCCCGGTGCCAGGAAGCGTGATCGTGGAGAGCGCGACGCTGAGCTGCGGGGCCGGAGGATCGATCTGGCCGGAAGGCGGCGGCGTCGTCTCCGGGTAGCGCGCGTCCGGGATGACGGTGCTGATGATGCGCCCCGTGGCGTTGTCGCCGATGCTCATGAAGCGGCCGAAGCCGGTGAGGAGCACGCGCGGATGTCCGGTGGCGATTCGCGGAGCCGCGCAGCGCGCGCGGTAGCCGTTCGCGAAGGCGACGTTGGCGTCGTACTGCCGCCGGGCGGCGGGCGTGCGCGTGTCCACCTTGACCTCGTTCTCGTCGCCGGCGACCGACTCGTCGCCGCCGCTACCTTCGCTCGCGCATGCGCTCAGCGTGAGCGCCGCGCAGCCAAGGAACGCGAAGAGCACCTTGCGAGCGAGCATCGAACGACTGCCCTGCAAGAGGTAGGCCGATGTGGGCAAACATCCGCCCCGGCACCGCACCCCGGTTTTCACGGGCGTTCGTCAGAATCGTAAGCGTGCTTACCGACCGCGGGGCGTGTCTCCGAGGCCCGCCTGGGTCAACGGAGATCCGCCGGTCGTGACCGGCGACGGGTGGCGATCACCGCCGTGAGGAGCAACGCGAACGCGGCTCCTCCGAGGTCGGTCGTCGAGTGGCCGGGGACCGAGCAGCCGCA